>JAKMDG010000362.1 GCA_022428035.1 Longimicrobiales bacterium | reverse complement strand
CCTGCGTGTCGTGCCCGTCTGCCAAGCGACGACGTTCACGCTGACTGAGGACGCCGCCCCGAACCGTTCCGCCCGCTAGTCAGGTACGTTTGGACAGGTCGAACGAATCCTGGGAGCAAGTTGATGGGTTTCGATGTTCTGGTGCCGATCTTCGGCATCCTCGTCGTCCTCGTCCCGATTACGGGACTCACCGCTGTCTTTACCCTCCGCCTCGGCGGTAAGCCGTTCATCGAGACGCTGGCTCGTGAACTCAAGGGCGTTGGAGATGGCCGGGGCAGTGATCTCGCACTTCGCATTCGTGACCTGACGGATCAGGTCGAAGCCCTGACCGCCGAGGTGTACGACGTCCGGTCGGCAGAGTCGTGCGACCAGAAGCTGCTCGAGTCGAAGGAGCACGAGACGAGCGCGCTCTGACCGGGTTGCCCAGCGCGCGTCAGCGGAGCGATCCTTGGGGCTCGAAGGGCGCGTGATCGACGTGCCTGCTTCCAACGGTCCGGTGACTCATGACACGCGCTTCTCTACTGGTTCTCACACTCGCCGTCGTCTCGGCAAGCGGCTTGTCCGCCCAGGACATGCACATGGAGAAGGCGCTCCGCGTTCTGGCGACGACCCCCCTGGTCGACGGGCATAACGATCTTCCGTGGGCGATCCGTAACAGCGAAGCCGGTCCCCATGATGTAGAGGTGGCCGCACATGATCTCCGCGGAACCACAACCTTTCATACGGACATCGATCGTCTTCGCGAAGGTCGGGTCGGTGCGCAGTTCTGGTCGGTCTACATCCCCTTCGAAGCCGTCGAGGAGGGTGCTGCCAAGGTACAACTCGAGCAGATCGATATCGCACTGCAGATCATCGACAAGTATCCGGAAGCCATTGAATTGGCCACAACCGCGTCCGGCGTCGAGAGCGTCTTCGGTCGCGGGCGCGTCGCTTCGATGCTCGGTATGGAGGGAGGGCACGCCATCGAGAACTCCCTGGGGAGCCTTCGTGCCTTTTATGCGATGGGCGTCCGTTACATGACACTCACGCACAACGGGACGCTCGACTGGGCCGACGCTTGCTGCGACGAGGCTCGTCACGGAGGACTGACGGAGTTCGGTCGTGAGGTGGTCCGGGAAATGAATCGTATGGGCATGCTGGTCGACATCTCCCATACGTCACCCGAGACGATGAACGACGTCCTGGATGTGGCTGAGGCGCCGGTCATCTGGTCTCACTCGTCCGCGCGCGGTATCCACGACCACCCGCGTAACGTCCCGGATCAGGTGCTTCGTCGGCTTCCCGAGAACGGCGGCGTGGTCATGGTGACGTTCGTACCGTCTTTTCTCACGTCACGTGATGAGGCCACGATCGCAGACGTGGCAGATCATATCGAGCACATTGCCAACCTCGCCGGGGTCGACCACGTGGGGATCGGGTCGGACTTCGACGGAATCGACTCCACGCCCGTGGGACTGGAGGACGTCTCTACGTTCCCGGCCCTTCTCGCCGAGCTGTCACGTCGTGGCTGGACCGAAGAAGACATGGCAAAGGTGGCAGGCGAGAATGTGCTCCGGGCGTGGAGGGAGGCTGAAACCACGGCACGCCGGCTCCAGCGGGAGGGCCCTCCGTCGACTCGGACCATCCAGCAGCTCGACGGCACGATCGGAGATGACCGGTGATTGACTTCGGGCGCCCCGGTCCCGGGGAACATGCCGACTATTACGCCCGCTACATCGCGCTCGTACCCGATGGTAACATCGCCGCCACGTTGCTGAACCAGATCGGCGACACAGTCGAGATGCTGCGGGCGATTCCGGAAGAGCGTGAGACGTACCGATACGCCGAAGACAAGTGGTCGCTGCGTGAGGTTATCGGCCATGTGATCGATACGGAGCGCATGTTCGCGTTTCGGGCATTGGCGATGGCCCGGGAAGACGACGTCGATCTGCCAGGTATGGATCAGGACGTGTGGAGCGCCCGATCGAACGCGGCGGAACGAGCACTCTCCGATTTGATCGAGGAGTGGATCGCGGTGCGCCGATCGAACGTTCATCTGTTCGCGACGATGCCGGATGGTGCGGGTGGCCGGAGGGGACGGGCATCCGGGTTCGACTTCACGGTCCGAAGCTTCCCCTGGATGATCGCCGGGCACGAGCTTTGGCATCGCGATCTGATTCGTAGCGACTACCTGGAGCAGGCGTGACCGACACCGAGGGGCCAGTCGGTGTCACCAACGCTGGTCGGCATGACGCTCGGAGTGCCGTGCGACGGCGTGATCGCGGCAAGGAGGAGTCCTGGGTACGGGCGTTCATGGCACGGGCGCCGTACGGCTTCTTCGCGACAGTAGGGGAAGACGGGCAACCGTTTCTCAACTCGAACCTGTTCGTGTACGACGAGGAGCAGCACTGCATCTATCTGCACACGCACCGCACCGGTCGGACCCGAGACAACGTTGCGATGGCCGAGAAGGTCGCCTTCAGCGCGGCAGCAATGGGACGCCTTCTTCCGGCGCCGGAGGCTCTTGAGTTCTCGGTCGAATACGCCGGTGTCGTGGCATTTGGGACAGGGCGGATCGTAGACGACGAAGTGGAGGCGAAGTCGGCCCTGCAGGCGCTCCTGGACAAATATGCCCCGCACCTGGTACCGGACCGGGACTACCGCTCGACGACGGATGAGGAGCTCGCGCGGACTGCGGTCTACCGGATCGACGTCGAGACGTGGAGCGGCAAGCAGAAAGAGGTCGAGGCCGACTTTCCAGGAGCCTTCGATCTGCCGGACCTACCGATTCCGTTCCCGGATCGCGCGGTCAGTCAGTGATCGCTCGCGGGTAGCCCGGGCGTCCAGAAGAGCATCACGCCCGTCACCACCAGCGCGTTCGTGGCCGCGAAGAACAGCCCTTCTTCGAACGGGAGTCCGGCCACGGTCCACCCGGTGGTTTGCTTGGAGCTGATCGTCCAGATGCCCTGGCTGATCGCGATATAGTCCGCGACGCCGAGGTACAGCGTCGATACGGCCCACGCGATCCATGCTTCACGGGCAAAGGTGCGAAGACCGGGCCATGCCGCGGCGGTTAGAGCCCCGATCACGGGGAAGGCCCAGACGAGAATGAGCCCGAGATAGGTCCACTCTGGTCCCGACCTCAGGGCGAGGATCCCAGCGCTGAATCCAGTGACGAACAGGAGCCCCCCCCAGGGGAATCCACGGACGTACGCTGAGAGACCCGACACACTGGATCGCTCCATGATGGAGCGCCGGCTGAGCAGAGTGAGGAGCAATGCTCCGGTCAGAAGAGGTTGCAGCGTCATGAACCCGTACTCTTCCCATGGCACGCCCAACCATGCACCCCGAACCCGATCTTCTCCATACCACCACACGTTCTGGGCGATCAGGTACTGATCCCAACGCGCCGTATAGACCACGGCGATCGGACTCACACCAAGAAGTGCCACCCACACCCGGCTTCCGAGATGGTGCTGGTTGTATGCGACGACGGACGTCAGTACTGCCGCCGGTGCAACAACGAACAGGAGGAGGAATTCGAGATAGGTCACCAGAACCTGCGCCGATCCAGAGACTTCAGCACGACAGTCGCCGCGTTGCGCCCTGAGGCTCCCATGATCCCACCTCCGGGGTGAGTACTGGCGCCGGTCAGGAAGAGGTCATTCACGGGACCCCGGTACAGGCCACTACCCAGACTGGGTCGCATCAGGAACATCTGGTCCAATGACATCTCCAGGTGCATGACATTACCACGTAGCAAACCAAGCTCACGTTCCAGCCACACAGGATGTTGGAAGAGGGTTCCCACGATGTTGTCACGGGTTCCCGGCGCGAAGCGCTCGAACGTGTCGAGCATGCTGTCCTCGACGTCGTCAGCGATGTCGTCCCAGTTGCGGCCGCCGGATAGTTCATATGGATAGTACTGACCCCACAGGAACAACACCTCGTGACCCTCGGGTGCGAGTGTCGGGTCGACCTCGGAAAAGGTCATGGCCACGAGCGGTGGATCGACCGACGGCCGGCCCGCCAGGTAGTCGCCGTACGCCGAGTTGATCTGATCGACGTCCCTGCAGACGAGTTGCAGGCCGTTACGTACGACCGGGCCAATCGGCTCGACGTACTGGACGGGTCGACGGAGCGCGACACGCAGCATTGCTCCGAACCCATTACCGATCCGCGAGCGTCGCAGGCGACCGGGAACGAGCTCCTCGGGCAGCAGACGGTGGAAGGTCTCGTGAGCGTGGGCTCCCGAGAGCACCGCCTTGGCTGTGTATATGTCCCGACCGACGCGTACGCCTGCCGCCCGGCCATCGCGAACCACGATCTCGTCGACTGCGGCATCCGTGTGGATCTCACCTCCGTGCGCAGTAATGTGCTCTGCCAAGGCGACGGTGAGCATACCCGAACCTCCTCGAGGCCGAGCCGCACCCCCTACGTGGTACATGGGGTGCCAGAGCAGAAATGGCGCGGACATTGGCTCGAGGGGTGGTGGGCCGGACTGTGCAGCCATCCAGAGCATGGGGGTCGTAATGCGCGACTCAGTCAAGTCGGACGGGAGGGCATCGCCGTACGGCCTCAGAATGGTCGCGAGTGCGTCACGCCAGTCTCGTCCAAACGACCGGTCGAAGAGCAGCTTCCGCCCGAGAGAGAAGGGGCCTGGCACGCTCATGAAGAGTTCTCGAACAAGCTGACCAAAGGGCAGCCAACGCTCGTGAAAGCGATGGTAGGCCTCACCCTGAGAGGGGAAGCGCGACTCGAACTCGTGAGCAGTCCGTTCCACGTCCCGGTAGAAGTGCACGGGCTCCTCGTCGAGTCGCACGCCTGAGAACATCGGGTCCAGGTCGATGTAGTCGAGACCGAACTGGTCGAGTCCCAGCTCCTCTACGATGGGTGTCGTGCGGATCAGGATGTGGGCGCTGCCTCCAACGTCGAAGCGATATCCAGGGATCGTTTCCGTTGTACCGACAGCTCCTCCGACCATCGAGCGACGCTCGAAAACAACGACGCGCCGGCCTGCCTGAGCGAGGTAAGCCGCAGAGACGAGCGCGTTGTGCCCGGCCCCGATGACGATGACGTCGTAGTCAGTGCTCATTGCTCGCACTCACCGCGACCTCGAGGGCCACATGGGGAAACGTCAGTGCCGCAAGGCCCACGAAAATGACCTGAAGTGCACGGTCGGTTGGTGCGTTATCCATCCACATCCACGCACCCCAACCTAGCGCGATGGTTGCGAGCGTCAGGGGAAGTGCCAGCTGGGCAAACGACATGATGCCTTCGATCGGATTGTTTGCGTTGAGGCGGACGACCCATACCAGGGTGTGCCGCACGGCATGCCAACCTACGAAGTAGACAACGAAGCCGACGAGGGGTGGAAGCAGCGACAGCGCCGCAGCCAGCACAGGAAGCTCGATGAGGCCGGAGAGCGGCTCGGTACTGTGGGCACGGAGCGCACGTCCCGTGGCATCCACCACCATGGGGCCCAGGACGATGAACAGGACAGGCCATGCCGCGCCGATCATGAGTGAGAGCTCTTCTCCGGTGACCGGCGTGGATCCAAGGCCCAGAGTGTCGAAGATCCGTCCCACCTCGGAAGGGTGAACTGCGGATGGGATCACAATCGGCATGGCACCTCGCCCCAGAATTTCTCCTTGACGAATCCACACGCGTCGACGGTGATGGCCCTGGATCGTACCCGCCGGCCCGGCATCCTCGGAGCCGAAGTGGAGCGTGGCGACTGCCAGAAAGCTCAGGAGCATGACGAGTGGGAATTGGAGCCACAAGAGAACGACACCAGCACACACAGCCAGGTAGAGCACCAGGAAGATCGGCAGCCACAGGTGCCCCAGACGTGACTCAAGCGCCGACCGTCCCGCCAGATGATCGAGGGCCCCATGTGGCACACCGAAGAGTGCCACCGCCACGAGCAGAATGATGGCCTGGACGCCATCGCTGGGGGTTGCGACTGCGGAGCCAGCGATCACGAACGCGGTCAACGCGATCGCAATGACAGTGTGGAGTCGGCGCAGTCGGACGAGTGCCTTGCGCGCCGCTTCGCTCATTGAGCCTGAAGAACGCTGCGCTCATCCCGATCGAAACGCATAGCCGTCGAAGGATCCGCCGACCATCTCAGGCTTGGCTGGGCGAACCGGAGGACCTCTCTCAGGAACGGGGTCGGTGGTAACGCCCGCACGACTCGAAGATCGACTGCCACCGAACCGGTCTCAGTCAGGAATTTGATCAAATCATCCGTCGGGACGCGATCGAACAGATCGAGGAAGGCATTCGGGGCCAGGTGCGGTTGGTGCCGCAAGAACGACAGGAAGATACGGTCGAGAAGCCGAGATCGAGGGGACGATCCTCGAGCAGAGGCCCGGGCGGTACGATGAACCACCTGGTGAGCGAGCCTCTTCGAGTCAGCCTGAATGCGCTGGAACGCATAGCCAGTCGATGGCTTGGCGACACCTCCACGCAAGCCAATCTCCACCACACCGCTCCGAGCCGGGCCCGGCTGGTGGTCGAATCCCATCGGGATGACACCTTGCTCCGAGTACTCGATCTCGACCAGACTCGTGTTCAGGGTGCGCTGGACATAGGACTTGATGCGCTGCTCGTGGTACGCCCGTCCGACGACGTTGGGAGCGAACACCGTCGATTCGACGAGAGCCCGATGCTCAGTCAGAGGAAGGACGTAGAAGAATTCGATCGCCCCCGCCTTGCATAGCCGGAAATCCATCAGTGTCACGACGGCAGGGTCGAACACGGGATCACGTGTCCTCACTTCCCATCCGACAAAGCTCTGCAGCAGCGAATTGCGTGACGGACGTCCCGGACGAGGGCGACTGTCGAGGGCCACGCGACCGGAAAACTCACCGTGGGGCGTTGTGACCTGGACGCCCGTGTCCTCCGGATCGATTCGATCCGCGGCCGCACCAAAATGAAGATGAACGTTCGGGGCGGCTTCCGCTCTGCTGAGGAGACGCTCGTAGACGAGGTCGGCAGGAAGCCGGACGTACGGATGGTCGCCAGAGTGCGCGTGCACGACGCGCGAGTCGTCACGGACGATCCAGTCGTGCCATCGATGCGTTGCGAGTTCAGTGAGAGGGTTCTCGCCCACGTCCCACATGCACCACGTTCGATCTCGAACGTACTGACTGCGCGACCGCGGTTCGAAGATGTGAACCTCCTCGTCGAGGTCCTGGTCGATGAGTGCCGAAACGGCGCTCAGTCCTGCCAGTCCACCGCCGACAACGAGAATGTCGGACCGAGTGCCGGTGTTTTGGGGTGGGGCCCCCAACCCCGTCTTTAAGAAACAAAAACAAGGTGTCAGGCAGGAGCCCCGGCTG
>JAKMDG010000347.1 GCA_022428035.1 Longimicrobiales bacterium | reverse complement strand
GTATGAAATGATCCCCGGTTTCTTTGCAGGGCTGATCGTATGTATTGCGGTGAGCCTCATGACGAAGCCGAATGAGGAAGCTGTGGCCGAATTCGAGTCGGTTCGGGAAGCCGTGGGGCCAGTGTTCTAGACATGAGTTCGTAATACACGAGGGGGTGTACGGTGTCGGACTTTGATCGCAGGCAATTCTTGGGGCTCGGCGCAGCCGCTGCTGCTGCTGGACTCACCACCGGGTGTGCTCCTGTCGGGAGTGATGTCGGAGCGCCCGATCTGATCGTGGTCAACGGCAACGTCCTGACTCAGGACGACACGCAGCCGAGCGCCGAGGCGTTCGCGATCCACAACGAGCGCTTCGTTGCCGTCGGCTCGACGTCCGATGTCCGCAACGTCGCCGGGCCGAACACCACTGTGCTCGATGCGGAGGGCATGACGGTCGTGCCCGGCTTCATCGACGCTCACTCCCACCCCTCCGGCGCGGGTCTGAATGAGCTCCGGAACGTGAACACGAACCTCGGCTCGGTCGCACGAATTCAGGAGGTGCTCCGCGAGCGAGCCGCCTCGACGCCCCCGGGCGAGTGGATCATCGGCTTCATGTACGACGATACGAAGCAGGAGGAAGGTCGACCGCTGAACCGTCTCGATCTCGATGCGGTGACCACGGATCATCCGATCGTCGTCGGGCATCGCGGTGGTCACACGGGCGTCTACAATTCCATGGCGTTCGAGCTCGCCGGGATCACCGCCGAGACCCGCGATCCCTTCGGTGGGCACTTTTACCGCGAGAACGGAGACCTGACCGGAAAGGTCGCGGAGCGAGCGCGTGCGGTATTCGACGTGCCCAGCGGATCGACGCCGGAAGAGCGTGCGCGTGGGGTGGGGGCGATCTGCCGCGCGATGAACGCCGCAGGGCTCACATCGGTTCACCAGGCCGGCACATCCCGCAGCGACTTCATCGCTTACCAGGATGCCCGTGCACGCGGAGAACTGTCTCTGCGCACGAACCTGATGGCGCGCGGCGGGACGTTCCCGGCGCTCATGCAGTCGGGGGTGCGCACGGGCATGGGGGACGAATGGCTGCGCATTGGCCCGGTGAAATTCGCCGCGGATGGCTCGGCGTCAGAGCGGACCATGGCCATGAGCACGCCATACGCAGGGCGTCCTGACGACTTCGGCATCCTGACGATGACGCAGGACGAGATCCACGATGTCGTGGAGCAGGCACACCGTGCCGGCTGGCAGGTAGCCATCCACGCGAACGGCGACGTGACGATCGACATGGTGCTCAACGCATACGAGCGGATGGCCCGGGAGTACCCCCGCGACGACACGCGTCACCGCCTCGAGCATTGTTCGCTCGTGAATCCCGAGCTCCTCCGGCGAATCGCGGACGGTGGCTACATCCCCGCGCCGTTTTATACCTACGCCCACTACCACGGCGAAAAGTGGATCGAGTACGGCGAGGAGAAGATGGAGTGGATGTTCGCGCACAAGTCGTTCATGGATTACGGCATACCGGTCGCCCCCGCCTCAGATCACAGCCCAGGCCCGTATGAGCCCCTCATGGCGCTCCAGTCGATGGTCACCCGGAAGGACTTCTCCGGCCGGGTCTGGGGTCCGAGTCAGCGCGTTACGCTCGATCAGGCCATGAAGATCTGCACGATGCACGGTGCCTATGCGTCGCACGAGGAGAACGTGAAAGGCTCGATCACGGCCGGGAAACTCGGCGATTTCGTGATGCTCGCCGAGAGCCCGTATGACGTGGATCCGGACGCGATCAAGGAGATCCGGATCGAGCGGACGGTGGTCGGCGGGGCGACCGTGTACGAAGCCTGACGGAGTGGTCAGGGTCGACTCGTAATCTTGGTGGTCTCCGCAGCGAGGAAGAGACGCTTGTGGGGAGTGCGGATCGAATCGTAGGCTGACAGGCTTGGACAGGTACCGTGACCTGCCCGAGCGTTCCCCACCCACTGACCGAGAGAGATCCATGGAAGCGAGGCTCCGCCGTTCGTTTGCTGCGTTTGTCTTCACCGCCGTTGTACTGGCCGCACCCGCAGTAGCCCAGGAGTCGACCACACTCAGCCTCCCGGGGCTGGACCAGGAGGTGGAGATTCTCGTCGACCGTTGGGGCATCAGCCACATCTACGCTGAGACGGAGCATGATC
>JAKMDG010000340.1 GCA_022428035.1 Longimicrobiales bacterium | reverse complement strand
CCGGAGAGACGGCGGACACGGCCGCCCTCGAGGGCGGCCGTGTCCGCCGTCTCTCCGGTGCGTGGTCTGCGGGTTTCGCCTTGAACGCCTGGCTGCTGTGCGCCGCGGTTTCGATCGGCGTCATGGGTGCGCTCACCGCTACTTGGATCAACGGCCGAAGCGCGAGAGCTTCGCTGCGTGCAGCCGAGGCCGCGGTACACCGTCAGGTCCTCAAGTAGCGTACGGGACCTCGATCCTCGAACACAAAGGTCCATGCTCCGAGCGATTCTCTGGGTCCTGACTCTCGCTCGAGTCTTCTTGATCCCCCTGTTCCTCCATGCCGGCCTCACCGCTCAGGAACTGGCCCGATCGGGCGATGACCCGTCGATGTCGAGGCTGCTTGTACTGGCTGTGATGGTCACGATGGGGGTGACCGATCTTCTGGATGGCTGGGTAGCCCGGCGGTTCGATCTGACCTCGCAGATCGGGGCGGTCTTCGATGCCGTGGCGGACAAGCTGGTTCAGGTCGCGCTGGTCGCCTTTTTCACCCTCAGCGTAGGCCCCGTCTTCACGGCACTCCCGCTCTGGTTCCTCGTGATCGTCTTCGGCCGTGATCTGGTGCTTCTGGTCGGTGTGAGCCTGCTTCGAATCCAGTATGGACCCCTGCAGGTCGTGCACCGGATTCATGGACGTATTGCCAGCGTCCTCATGTTTGGCGTTCTCGGCTGGTCAGCCCTCGGGCTGCCGATGTGGGGGCTGCTACCCCTCATGATCGGTGCGGCCGGTGTGTCCGTGTACTCGGCGACGATCTACGCACTCGACGGCGCGTCGCAGGGGCGTGCGATGTCGGAAGGCTGATCGCTACTCAGGCTTCGCCACAGAACCGAACGATCGTTCGAGCGAGCGTCCGAGCCATCGTCTCGAGCTGATCGATCTCGACGAACTCATCTGGGCGATGTGCTCGTCGGATATCGCCTGCGCCGAACAGAACCACGGGTGTGTTCCCGACGTGCTGGAGCAGGCCGGCGTCCGCTCCAAAGGTGACGCCCTGCAGAACAGCGTCGGTGTCGAGTTCTTCCCGCACGGATGCAGACAGGGAGCGAACCAGGGCGTGATCGAGGGGTGTTTGTGACGGAAGGAAGCGTCCGCCCCACCACTCAACGACCGGAGGATGATCTCGAAGAAAGTCATCGGCGTTCGCAGCTTCAGCGACGGCGGCCTCGAACTCGACTCGTGCGGCGTCTGGAGACTCGTCAGGCCGTATGCCGAGGCGGCCCTCCATCGCAAGATGATCCGGGACCGAAGAAGCCCAGTCGCCACCCGCCATCGTACCGATGCTGATGGGAAAGGGGGTCGGGTACGAGGCAAACATGGGGTCCGCCTCTTGCCCCTCATTGCGCAACGCTTCCAGGGCCTGAACCGCCGCGTAGATATGAAACGCCTTCTCGAACGCGCTCACGCCCTCGTCTCGAACCGCTCCGTGTGCTGCATGACCAGCCACGCGCAGCCTGAAGTTGATGCACCCAGCCTGGACCGGGGCGATGGTCAGCGCTGTCGGCTCCATGACGATCGCGCCGTCGGCGCCACCTCCGTGCAGGATGGTCGCGAGTGTGCCGATGCCCCCGTCTTCTTCGCCGATGACGCTCTGCAGCCGCACCGAGCCCGTCTGTGTCACGCCGCTATCGGACACGGCTTTGAGCGCGGCCAGTCCCGCTGCGATTTGAGCCTTCATGTCCAGGGAGCCACGACCGTACAGCCGTCCGTCCTCGACGACGGGCTCGAAGGGTGGGTAGGTCCAGAGGTGTTCGTCCCCCGGCGGTACCACATCGACGTGACCGTTCAGGATCAGCGTCGGACCGGATCCATCTCCCTCGAGTGTCCCGACCAAGCCGAGGGCCTCCTTTCGATCGATCTCCCACGACGCGGCGGGATGGCCCTGGACGCGCGGCAGATCAATCGTCCACTCATCCGTCTTGAGCCCGATCCCCGACATGATTTCGGCTACCGCGCGCTGCGCCGCGGACTCATCCCCGTTCCAGCTGGGGATCCGGATCAGGGTGGCTGCCGTGTCGAGGAGGAAGTCCAGGTCGACCATCGAGGCCGTGTGCGTGGCCGCTTTACTGATCAGGGCGACACCCAGAGCAGTGCAGGGGGCGACGGAACGCGCTTATCCATGGACTGCCCTTACCGAAGGTGTTCGCGGAAGAAGGCGATCGTACGCTCCTGGGCGAGGCGGGCGGCCGCCGCATCGTAGCGCGGCGTCGTGTCGTTGTGGAAACCGTGGTTGACGCCGGGATACATGTGCATCGAGTACTGCTTGCCGGCCGCCTGGAGTGCGGCCTCGAACTCGGGCCAGCCCGCATTGATCCGCTCATCCAGACCGGCGTACTGAATCATGAGTGGAGCCTGGATGTTCGGCACGTCCTCCGTTGCAGGCTGTGAACCGTAAAAGGGGACCCCTGCGGCGAGATTCGGAAGCCGAACGGCGAGAGTCCCGACCATCCCACCACCGAAGCAGAATCCTACCGCGCCGACCCGGCCGGTGCTCCTCTCATGGGACATCAGGAATTCTGCAGCGGCTACGAAGTCCTCGGTCATCGTGGTGCGGTCAAGCTGGCGCTGCATGGTCCGACCTTCGTCGTCGTTCCCCGGATAGCCACCGAGCGGTGTGAGCGCGTCTGGGCCAAAGGCGAGAAATCCGGCCGCGGCCATGCGCCGCACGACGTCTTCGATGTAGGGGTTCAGGCCCCGGTTCTCGTGAATGACGAGGATGGCTGGCCATGATCCCTCGGACGACGTGGGCCACGCCATATAGCCCCTCATGCGCCCGGACCCGTTCGGTGAGTCGTACTCGACGTACTCCTGTCGGATGCGCTTGTCTTCGGGCGGCACCTCCGCCGCGAGGGCGTAGTCTGGGCTCAAGGCGTCGAGAAAGGCTGCTGCCGTCATCCCACCGACCGCGAATCTGGTCGACTCGTCGAGAAAGGCGCGGCGGTCGATCAGACCGTGTACGTATTGATCGAAGAGGGTAAGCACCTCCTTCGGGAATTGGTCTGCGGTCAGGCGGTCCGGGGACACAGTGACTCCTTCATGGGCAGGAAACGTGAAAAGCTATGCCGGTTTTCCGGTCATCGCCACGGAATCCGAGGATTCGGGCCGGCCTGGCATTACCTTTGCACGGTTCCACCGCGACGGTCATGGACCGTCACCCAGAATTCGTCACTCTTGCCGATGATCTTCGACGGAGTAGCCACGTTGATTCGCCGGACGCGCGGACCCATTCTCGTCGCTGTCGCTGCCGTGGGGCTTTCGTCGTGCGGCGACAGCCCGGTTGCACCCTTCGTACCGGTTGCGTCGACCGTGGCGATCCAGCCGACCTCGGTCGGGTTGAGCTGGTTGGGTGAGACCACGGTGGTCGAGGCGACGGTCCGCGACCAGAATGGCGATGCGATGGGAGGGGTGGACCTCGTCTGGAGTTCGGCCGATGCCGCCATCGCTACGGTTTCGGAGTTTGGGGCGGTTACAGCCCGTGGTGACGGAACCACCGTCGTCACTGCGCGAGTCGGGGCCATCATAGGCACGGTCTCCGTGTCCGTGGCACGAGACGTGGCTACGCTGCTGCTCGGCGCCGATTCCGTTGTCCTCGCAGACCCCGGTGACGACGCTGCGCTCATGCTCTTTGCCGCCGATGCCGGGGGCGCGGAGATCTCCACCGCGGGCGTTGTATGGAGTTCGAGCGATTCGACGATCGCCTCGGTCGACGAGAATGGGGTCGTCACGGGAGTCGCAACCGGGCTGGTCACGATCACTGCGACCGCGGGAGGCGTGTCTGACTCTCTGACCGTTCGGGTGGCCCCGCAGCTGACCCTGAGCCTCGTCGGCGAGACGGTGGTGGAGGGGATTGTGGACGCAGAGGCTTCGCTGTCGGCTCGGGTACGAGACCTCGCTGGATCGGCCTACGCCGGAGCGAAGGTCGTCTGGAGTGTCGGGCTCGGCTCCGGCACGATCCTCTCATCAGACGTGTCGACGAGCGACGCTTCCGGGTTTGTCGGAGCCGTCTGGCAGTACGGCACGACCGCCGGCACGCAGCGCGCCTTCGCCAGCTTCGTGAGTCGGGGAGATACGGTCATTGTGGAATTTCTGGCTGAGGTACGGGCCGGTGCTCCGGTCGCTGCGGCCCTGGTTGCCGACTCGGTGCTGATCAGCGCCATCGGAGAGACCGCCTTCCTGTCGCCCACGTACGAGGACGGCTTCGGCAACCCGACTACCGGCTCGGGTGTGATATGGACGAGCCGGGACCCGGCGGTGGTCACAGTCTCGGAGGACGGCCTCCTGACAGGTGCCGGAGCGGGCACAACGTGGGTTGTCGGGTCGTTAAGCAGTCCCGTCGATTCGATCGAGGTCGGTGTCATCGAGCGGGGTGCGATCACCATCACGTTCGACGATGGCTGGCGCACCGTCTACGAAAACGGGTGGCCCGTCTTCCAGGACTTCAACCTGAGGGCCAACGTCGGGGTGTACACGAGTGCGGTAGGCTGGCCCGCATACATGACCGAAGCCCATCTGGACGAGCTGCATGACGCCGGGTGGTCGATGGTCAGCCATACCGTGTCGCACGACACTGTGACGACGCTGTCTCCGGCGGAACTCGACTTCGAACTGCGCGCCAGCCAGGAATGGCTGGATGCGCGCGGTTACCGGGGCAGTGACGTGATCGTGATCCCGTATCACGAGTTTGAGGAGCCGCAGCGGATCGCCTCGTCGACCTACTACACGGCAGCTCGGGGCGCGTCAGCGGATGAGTTTACTCCTGACACACTCGTGAGCTGGCTACCCCCGAACCCGTACAT
>JAKMDG010000337.1 GCA_022428035.1 Longimicrobiales bacterium | reverse complement strand
CCCGGTCCATGTCACGGCGTGACGCGCTGAGGATTTCGGCGGGGGTCGGGATCGGTGCGGCTTTCGGAGTCGGTGTCGGCGTCGAGCTCTTGCGTCGGGCGGGTCTTCAGCGCGTTCGTGAGACCAGGGTCCAGATGGGCACGCTCGTCACGCTCACGGTCGTGCATCCGGAAAGCGCTGCCGCGCGGATGATGGTCGAGCGAGCGTTCGCCGAAATGGAGCGGCTGGAAGCGCAGCTCTCGCGGTACCGTCCCGACTCCGCAGTCGGGCGTCTGAACAAAACCGGCCGACTCGAGGCCGCACCGGCGGCGCTGGTCGACGTGCTGACCCTGGGTCTCGACGTGAGCCGAAGGTCACGGGGTGCCTTTGACGTCACCGTTGCGCCGCTGGTAGAGCTGCACACAAGGACGTTCGAGCGTACAGGGGCACCTCCTCGTGATCAGGACATCAGGCGCGCACTGGATTATGTCGGGTACCAGGGGCTGAAGGTGGTTGGGCGTCAGGTGGGGCTGGCCGACCCCCGCATGCAGATCTCGCTCGATGGTGTGGCGAAGGGCTTCATCGTTGACCGAACTGTGTCACGCCTCTCCAGAGACGGTGCCGAGCGTGTGCTCGTGGATGCTGGAGGGGACATGGCGTCTGGTGGGGTCGGTGTCGAGAGCGAGCCCTGGACCGTAGGCGTTCAGCACCCCCGTAGCGCGCAGTCCCTGATTGGGCGGGTTGAGCTGCAAGGCGGAAGCATCGCGACCTCTGGAGACTATCTGCGTCATTTCACCCCCGATCGGCGTCACCATGACATTCTGGATCCCCGGACCGGTCGATCACCCGTGCAGGCCAGTTCCGCAACAGTCATCGCGCCCAGCGCGGCTGAGGCCGATGCCCTTTCGACCGCATCGCTCGTGCTCGGCGCCGTCGACGGCATCGCGATGATTGACGCGTATCGCGACGCCGAAGCGCTCCTGGTGTCGAAGAACGACGGTCGTGTGACATCCCGGGGCATGGTCGAGCGTCTGGGCTGAGCTCTCAGGCCGAGGTCAGTCCGAACGTGTGTTTCAGTGCCGAGCGGGCTCCGTGGTAGCCTGCCATCCCGTGCACGCCTCCGCCTGGTGGGGTCGAGGCGGAGCACAGGTAGAGGTCCCGGCGCGGAGTTCGGTACCCCGGTAGTCCCCACCGGGCCGGACCGACCATCTGGTTCAGCGTGAGCGCACCCCCGTTTACGTCTCCACCCACGAGATTACCGTTCCAGCGCTCGAGTCGCTGCGTGTTCCAGGACGAGCGCGAAAGGACTCGTGACCTGAAGCCCGGAGCGAAGCGTTCGATCTGCGCCTCGATCGCGTCCGTCGCGTCTCCATTCCAACCGTTCGGCACGTGACAGTATGCCCAGGCCGTGTGCTTGCCCTCCGGAGCCCTGGAGTGATCGAAGAGCGACGGCTGGGCCAGGAGGACGAAGGGGCGCTCGCTCACCTTGCCGGCCGCCGGCGCTGCCTCCGAAGACACAATGTCTTGCAGGGTTCCTCCGACGTGTACCGTCCCCGCCCGTGCAACCACCGGGTCACTCCAGGGAATCGGACCATCAAGCGCCCAGTCGACCTTGAAGGCTCCCGAGCCATAGCGCCAGCGGCCCAGGCGTCGTCGGAACGGCGCGGACAAGCCGCTGTCCTCGAGGTTGGCCACCTGCCGGTGCGTCAACGCGAGAAGTGTCGCGCGTGCAGTCGGGAGAGTGGCTAGCGATCGTACAGGCTGACCGGTTTCGATCACCCCTCCGATCGATGTGAAGTAGCCCGCGAGTGCCCCGGTCAGAGCTCCCGCGCCACCTCGAGGGAAGGGCCAGCCGACTGCGTGCGCTGCAACGATCAATGTCGCCCCGACGGCCCCGGTCAGCGTGTGCGTAAGGGGTGTTCCGGCATGTGCCGCGTTCCCGGCCAGAAGGGCTCGAGCCTGGTTGTGTCGAAATGCGTTCGCGATTCCTGGCGTCGAGCGAATCGCGAGGGGTGCCAGACGCGCCATGAGGAGTGGAGACCTCGGTGGCGACAGGGGCGAGCGGAGCAGATGTTTGATGAAGGTGTCCCAGTGCTCGACGAACGGTCCGAAGCGGCGGATCCACGCTGCGCCGTCGTCTTCGAGGGATGCTGCGGTCTGCTCGATATCTCGCTCCAGAATGGCGGCGCGCTCGCCCAGCAGCGGATGAGCTAGTGGCGCGTCGGGGTGCACCCACTCCACCCCGAACGACTCGAGTGGCAGAGACGAGAAGAAGGGTGAGCCGACGCCGAGCGGATGCACGGCCGAGCCGACGTCATGGAGAAACCCCGGAAGCGTGACCTCTTCGGTTCTCGCCGCTCCCCCGACCGTCTCCGCGGCCTCGACCAGGAGGGTTGAGCACCCGTTGCGTTGAAGCTCGATTGCGGCGGCGAGGCCATTGGGCCCCGCGCCGACCACGACTGCGTCATAGGTCATCGGTCGTCTGGGCGAGGGCCTGGTGTGTCAGTTCGTGTAGAGAGATCCGAAACGAAGCATCACTGTCGATGCCCCTGCCTCGGTGAGCGTGACCACGTAGAGTCGGTCGTATTCCATCTCTTCGATGGGCGTTCCCGGGTCGCCACCGAGCGCCTCCACCATTTGCGGCGTCGTGTTGCTGTGACCGAGAACCAGATGTCGGCCCGGGATCCCACGCAGGCGCTCCGCGAACCCGACCAACTCGCGCGGATCGTACAGCTCCATCCCCAGGCCGGTGATCTCTGAGGTGGGTGCGCCGGTCGATCGCGTGCGCTTGAAGTCGGTCGTGTGGATGTGCGTGATCCCCGCGTCTTGCAGGAGCGTCGCGACCAGAGCCGCCCTCGCCTGACCTTCGCTCGAGATCGGCGGATCGTTCGTCCCGTCCTCTGCACGTTCAGCATGTCGGACCAGGTACACGACGACCGCGTCGGACTGGCCGGCTCCCGGTGTCGGCACGCTGCCCAGCGCGAGAAGGGCGAGAAGTACCCACCGTACGGGAGGGGTAGAACGGAACAGGGAGTGAAGACGCATGACGTCGGGGGGATAGAGAGTCAGGCCGCCCCGATGATACCCAGCACGTCTGTGAGGAGCCACCAGACGGCAGCAACCATGACGGCCGCGGGAACGAACCATCGCAGCCAGTGGATCAGGAGCCTGTCCCATACGGACGGACTGTCGCCGGCCAGTTGGTGCAGGAGTGTGCCGCGGTCCATGACCCATCCGACGGTGACCACCGCGATCAGCGCGCCAAACGTCTGACCGCCCGAGCCGAAGGTGAGATCCCAGGGCACGAAGATCTTCAGGTTGATCATCGGCGGGGTCGCCAGCAGGAGTGAGCCGCCGTACACCGTCCGGACTGCGCGTCTCCGGGTCCATCCGAGCACATCCGCGAAGCTCGCCACCAGCACCTCGTAAGCCGCGATGCCCGACAGGAGCGCCGCTCCGAACAGGCCCCCGAAGAAGAGGAAGCCGAAGAGCCAGCCGAAGGGGATTCGGGAGAAGACCTCGGGAAGCGTGGCGAACAGGAGGCCGGGGCCACCCGCCGGCTCAAGCCCCAGCGCGAAGACGGCGGGGAAGATCGCGAGACCCGCGAGCAGACCTGCGCTCGTATCGCCGATGATGGTCAGGACCGCCGTACTTCGGATGTCTACGTCGTCGCCGAGGTACGAGCCGTACACGACCATCAACGTCCCACCCAGCCCTACGGAGAACACCACCTGACCGAGCGCCGCGACCGCTGCCGTAGGCGTGACCGCTGCGAGATCGAAGTCCAGAAGCCATGTCACACCGGCGCCGGCACCGTCCAGTGTGACAGACCGGACGATCAGGATGATCAGCGTCGTGAACAGCACGGGGGTGACAATGGTCGATATGCGCTCTATCCCGCGCCGGATACCTCTGAGGACCACGGCGGCCTGCAGGGCCAGGATCGAGGCGGTGAAACCGAACTGCAACCCGGTGGACGTGGGCGAAAAGCCGTCTTCCGGAGGGAGAATGATCGAGGCATCGAACCCCATGCCGACCCCTGTGGCGGCTTGGGCCAGCCCGTGAAAGGCTACCCATCCGATCGCGTTCGTGTAATACGCGACCGCTGCCCAGGAGATGGCGACCAGGATCCACCCGAAGCCGCGACCGCCGGGCAGACCGACCGCCTCGAAGGCGCCGAGTGATCCGAGTCGGGTATGTCGCCCGATGGCCCACTCGCCCATGAGTGCCGGGACGGCGACCAGCCCGGCGATCACCAGGTACAGGAAAATGAACGTCGCGCCACCGAACTGCCCGACCATGTAGGGGAAGCGCCACACGTTCCCCAGGCCGACTGCCAGACCTACCATCGTCGCAAGGACCGCGAGCCGGGACCCGAACGTCTCTCGCGATGTCATCGGGTCGTGCGCTTCATTCGCCGCGGATCGCGTGGGCAGTGGCATCGAGCGCACGATCCACATCGTCGATCGTGTTGTAGAAATGAGGCGCGAGCCGGATCGCCGGACCGCGCGCTGACCCGATGATACGCTGTGCATGGAGCTCGGCTTCGACTGCGTGACTATCGTCACATGCGATGGCTGTCGTCGGAGCCCGCCGGGCCGGATCGTGCGGTCCGAGGACGGTCAGCCCCCGCTCGACCGCTCCCTCTACACACCGACGTCCGAGTTCGGCGTTCCACGCCTCGATCGCGTCCAGGCCCAGCTCACGCAACCACGCCATGCCCGCTCTGGCGACATAGGCTTCCATGATGGGCGGTGTGCCAAGGTCGAAACGGCGCGCCCCCTCGGCCCAGTCGAGCCGGTCGGCTTCGAAGGCGTACGGATTCGCCCGGCCGAACCAGCCTGTGATCGATGGCTCCAACCGTCCTGAGACCTCCGGACGAACCCAGAGAAACGCGATCCCGGGGATGCCCATGAGGAATTTGAGATTCCCCGACGCCACGAAGTCGGCGCCCGACGACGGTGCGTCGAAGTGCTCGCTTCCCATGGTCTGGTAGGCGTCTACGAAGAGGAGGGCACCCTTCGCGTGTGCGAGCTCGGCGATCGCCGGGATGTCCTGCTTGAAGCCTGTCTGGTAGTAGCCCCGGCACGCCGACACCACGAGTGTCTGGTCGTCGATGCGCGCCTGGTAGTCGTCGAGTTCGACCGCACCGTCCCGGACGGGCACCCAGTCGACGACGGCCCCATAGCGCTCCTGCGCCAGCCATACGTGGCCGACCGTGGGAAACTCCGCCCCGCTCGCGACAATACGGTTGCGCCTGCCTCCCCAGAAAAGAGCGCTAGCCACGCTGGATACCGCCTGGCTCAACGACGTGGCAACTGCGACGTCCGCGGGCTCGGCTCCGATGAACGCCGCGAACTCCGACCGTGCCTGCTCAGTCCGCTCGATCCAGGTGTCCCAGTCCATTCCGTCCGCGGCCCATGAGGCCAGATACTCGTCCGCGGCGGCCCGCGTGACGTCGCTCTGGGGCGCTTGCGAGCAGTTGTTCATCGGGATGTGTGTCCCGAGGATCGGGATCTGGCGACGGACCGTGTCGAGGTCATATAAGGGTGTAATCATGGCCGCGACGATACCGCTCAGCCGACTGGGGAGCGAGTCGGGGTAGCACATGAGCGACCTCCGACGTCATCTTTACCGTGAGCGTGGCGAGTGAGGATCGCCGTCGGATTCGTCCGGCGGAGGAAAGTCCGAGCTCCGAAGGGCAGGGTGCCGGGTAACGCCCGGGCGTCGAGAGACGACGGAAAGTGCAACAGAAAAGACACCGCCGATGACCGTTCGCGGCACAGGTAAGGTTGAAATGGTGCGGTAAGAGCGCACCGGGCCGCTGGTGACAGGGGTCGCATGGCAAACCCCACCCGGAGCAAGGCCAAATAGGGGGCGATGGAGCGGCCCGTTCCATTCGAGTCCCGGGTAGGCCGCACGAGGCCGTTGGCAACAGCGGTCCCAGATGAATGATCCTCCCCCCGCGAGGGGGACAGAACTCGGCTTATTCCGCGCGCTCACTGTGACGGCGTCCGTCGCGACAACCGCGGCGGACGCCGGCCTGTATGCGCCATCGCGCCGCGAGGGGTACTCTCCCGTAACCCGTTTACCGAACATGTGTATGTTCGCTCGCTGACACGTACAACCTCAGATCCCGTGTGGGGCCCCGCCGTGCACAGAACTCTCCTCTCCCTCATCGCTCTCGCCGTCGTGACGATCACCGTTCCTGGGCGTTCGGACGCTCAGATCCGAGTGGAGGCGAACGGCAACCTGGGATACACGATCGTGAATCCGGTCGATTGGCTTGGACAGGGTGCATTCGATACGGAGCGATTGGTGCACGGAGGTGACGTCGCCGTCGTCTTCGGGCGTCGCTACGGGCGAGGCCTGCAGCTTGCGCTGGATTTCGGATATCAGCACTTGTTGAGCTATAAGTTCATTCAGCAGGGTGTCCCTCAGGCGTATTCGGCCGATGTCTATCGTGCCGCTATGACGACTCGCTTCTGGTTCAACGAAGGCCTGTGGTTCGGAGAGGCTGGATTCGGTGCGTTCCGATTCGACGACCGGACCGATCCTTCCATCACGGCCGGGTTTGGTACCGCGTTCGAAATCGGTGAGCGGCTCTCAATACCGGTCCGGGCGCGCGGTGCTGTGGTCTTTGGTGGAACGTCTGAGATCGGTCCGGTCTGGCTCAGTACGGGTCTGTCGTACCGCCTCAGGAGCTGACGCGCGTCCGCTTGACCCACCTCTGGCTTTCGCGATCTTCATCGACCTGCGATCGGGCTTAGCCCGCGCAGCATCAAGCGCCCGTAGCTCAGCTGGATAGAGCGCGTGCCTCCGGAGCACGAGGTCACAGGTTCGAATCCTGTCGGGCGCACTAGATAAGCGCCAAGGTCCTTCGCTGGCCTTGGCGTTTTTCTGTTTTCCCGAGGAGAGGAAAGCCGCCCAGACGACCGGCCTCACCCGCCGTGCGCGCTCAGAAAGAACGCCGAGGCCCTCTGAGCGGGCCTCGGCGTTCTTCGCATCTGTCCGATCAATCGTCGAACCCCGGCGCATGGCACCCAGCTTCAGGTCATTTGGTACTGCGACCGAGCAGGTAGTGCAGGCCCAGGCCGAAGGTGAGTGGATTGTCGACGTTGTCCAGCAGCAGCATGTCGAGCGCCGTATGGATCCCGAAGCCTCCGGGGAAGGTGAAGGTCA
The DNA here is from genome assembly GCA_022428035.1 of Longimicrobiales bacterium. Lineage (GTDB taxonomy): Bacteria > Gemmatimonadota > Gemmatimonadetes > Longimicrobiales > Gaopeijiaceae > UBA2589. Next base: position 746 of record JAKMDG010000337.1, on the reverse strand, counting down.
GTCCGCCCGACGCCCCGAGGTCCGTCTGGCTCGCGCTCTCGCCCGATGCTGAGTAGCGGACGACGTTCAAGCGGGGCATGATCCATGGCGTGATCGCCGCGCTCGACGTTGCAATGGAGCCCTTGAGCGCGACGCCAATCGGGAAGCGTAGCCCCGTCACGCCGTCACTCGAACGCCAGGCGATGCCTCCCTGCGCCGACACGGTGGTAGACCCTGAGCGGACCATGTCCACGCCAACAGCGCCGCCAAGGGAGATGTCGCTCTCACCGCGTACGCTGGCGCGGGACACGCCCGCCACCATGGAGACTTGATCACCGGTCTTCGCAAATGATGCGCCCACAGCGCTGACCTTACCCGAGGTGTTGTTCAGTCAACGACCCCAGCTCGCTGTCACCCAGTTACCAGGGGTCCCGTTGGCCGAGGGCACGGCATAATCGGGGAAAAACCACCCCTGAGCGGATATTGGGGCTGCGGACACCAACAGCACAGCGAGTGCGCCGATCAGTGACCTGAAGGATGATGTCATCTGGTCAAACTCCTGTTTGGCGGAACGGGGCGGACGGCCCCTAAGAATCATCTGACACATAGGTCTAGCCCGTCACCTGACCGTCACCTGATCGGCATTCTCGAGTATCCCGATGGGGCACGTTCAGTTGCGCCATGCTTTGGTCGCATCCATTGACCCGGCGTTCACGGGATCTGCTGGGTGCTTGATCCAGTCCTTGCCCCGTTCTGCTCTCCACTTC
>JAKMDG010000327.1 GCA_022428035.1 Longimicrobiales bacterium | reverse complement strand
GTCGGGCTGTGTCCGGTAGAGCGTCTGCTCCGCGAGCACCTGGACTCGATCCTCGAAGCCAGCGGCACGGGCCGGAACTCGGAAGACGTTACCGCTTCCCAGCGCGACGTCGCGGTTCGAGACGAGCAGGAGTTCCTCGCTGTTGGGGAACCATGTCGGGTTGATGTGGATGTCCTCGGACCCGAAGTACAGGCGGTCCTTGCCGAAGCTGTTGTCCGCGGTGACGGCGACACCTTCTGCGGTCCACTGCCCGTCGGCGAAGTCGCGCACGAAGACGTTGAAGTAGCCTGTAGGCTCCGTCGAGACGTAGACAACCCGTGTTCCGTCCGGGCTGAACGAGGGGTCCACATAGATCTCGTCATCCTCGGTGAGGGCGTGTGTCTCTCCGGTTTCAAGGTCCAGGATCTCCAGCCCGATCGAGCGACCGTGATCGTCCGCGGTGTAGATGAGCCAGCGCCCGTCCGGGGAGTAGTTCGGAGACGAGTAGTATGCAGGCCCGCTCACCAGCTCGACGGCCAGGCCGCTATCGACATCGACGCTCCAGATCGAGCCGTGCATCGACACGACCAGACTCTGACCGTCCGGTGCCCATGAGGGCGCCCACGGTGCCGAGTTCACGGCGGGAGGGAAGTAGAAATTGTGCATATAGTTCCCGCCCATCCGAGCAGCCGGATAGGAGCCGAATTGCTCCTGCGCCGAGAGTGGGGCGTTACCGACGATCAGTAGCAGAGCCGCCAGGTGTGTCCACCGAACGTGAGCCAATGGGTCCTCCGGGTTGTCGAAATGGGGTGCGCAAGCTGGGCGGCCACTCGAAGCCCAACAAGAGGAATGCTGACTACGGGCGGGGCGCGGACTATACTGAAGGCCGTTGAGTCGATCCCCTCAAGAGATCCGACGATGCTGTCAGTGCGTGCCCGTACACTCTTCCCTCTGATGCTGCTTATTGCATCAGCCTGCGCCTCCGCCGAGGACCGCTTCAACGAGGGACTGACCCTCCAGTCACAAGGGCGGTACGTCGACGCCGTGTACCGCTATGCGGAAGCGATCGAGAAAGACCGCGAGCTGGTCGAGGCGCGCGAGGCCATGCTAGCAGCGGGCGATTCCGCGGTCATGTTCGCGATGGATGAGGCGGACGACATGGAGCGTCGTGGCGATCCCGTCGCGGCTGCGGGGCGGTACCAGACCATCGACCAGATGCTCTCCCGCATTCGCCAGGTCGGCGAGCGTCTGACGCTTCCGCCCGACTATTCCGACATCCGGCGGACCCTGTTCAACACGGCCATCGACTGGCAGATGTTCGAAGGCGACCGTGCGTCGCAGGAGGGGCGCTGGGACGAAGCGGTGGTGATGTACCGACGAGCTCGTGGCAATTTCCTTCCGTCACGCAGCCAGGTTGAGGCCTCGTATGACGCCGAGACGCGCGTGCTGCTGGATTGGGCCGGGATCGAGCTGGAGGATGACCGGCCCCGCAGTGCGTACGATCTCGCTCAGCAGGCCCTGGAAGTACGAAACTCGCCGACCCGTGAGACGGTTCTCTCTGCGCGAGACGTGCAGGAGGATGCCCTCGCGGCAGGTACGATCGTCGTCGCGGTCGTTCCGGTCATCGCCGAGGCGGGAGTCCGTGACTGGCTCGGTGGCGAGTTCGAGGTGGCGTTGGATGCAGATCTGAATCTCGATCACTGGACCCGGCCGCCGCCCTTCGTCGCGATGGCCGACCCGGTAATTCTGCGTACGGAACTCAGAGGCCTGCTGCGCGGACAGGCGACGCAATCACCACTCCTCGTGGGCCGAGCTCTCGACCTCATCGGGGCCGACCTGGGCGTGATGATCCGTCTGTCGGGGATCGATGTGGTCGAAGAGGACGTCGATCGCGTCGAGTACGAGGCCGTGGTGCAGCGCAATATCAGACAGGGTGCACGCCGCACGACCGTCATGGATACGGTCCCGTACTACACGCTCGACGGCATGCTCACGTATCACGTCGAATCGGACATCATCGTGGTGGATCCATCGGGTCGCGAGGTGAACCGCTTTACCGCCTCGTCCACGCAGTCCGGACCGTTCACACGGGGTGAGTTCGATGGAGATCCAGGGCAGCTCGACCTGCCAACGAACCTCGAGGTGTTCTTCGATCCCACGGTCATTGCGGATCAGATGCGCATCATCGAGGGGGATGTTCTCGAAGAGCTCGCGGTCGCGATCGCCGTGGGTACGTACGACCAGGTCCTCGCCGGAATCCGATGATTCGGTGCGTCGGTCATGCCTGTGGTTCCAACTGATCGACTCCTGCTGAAGTTCTGGACGTCCGCGATGGCGGGGTGGCTGGCTCTCGGCCTCGCCGCCCTCGGCATCGCTGCGGTCGTCACCTTTGTTGATCTGTCGCCCCGTGTGCAGGGCGATTTCTTCTTTGCCGAAGACGATCCGCAAATGCGGGCGTCCCGTGAGGTCGCCCGAGCCTTCCCGGCTGGAGCACAGCTCATCCTCCGTATCGCGGATCGGGGTGGCGACACCGACGCGTATCGAGAGGCAGTCGTGCAGCTCACGACAGAGCTGCTCGCGGTCGACGGTGTCCAGGGCGGCTTCAGTCTTGCAACCGACGATCCGTCAAAGAGCCCACTCTTCGGGCGGATCCTGCTGACGCCCGATCCGGCCGCGACGAACATCGTGCTTCAGGTCGACGAGACGGATCCGCAGGTGCTGCTTCCTCGCGTCGAGGCGGTGGTCGAGCGGCATGAGTCGGACCGGCTCGACATCGTCGTCTCAGGCGTGCCGGCGATCGTTGAACTGATCCGACGAAGCCTGTATCGAGATCTGATCGTGTTCAGTCTTGCCGCGATCCTCGTATTCGCGCTTCTCATCGGCATTGTATTCCAAGACGTCGCGATCGTAGTGGGCACCCTCGCGACGTGCCTTGTCTCGGTCTCCGTGACACTTCTGGTGGTCCAGATACTCGGTGCCGGCATCGGACTGCTCACCGCGAACCTGATCACGATCGTCTTCGTGCTCACGCTGTCGCACGTGGTCTTCCTGACCGCGAATTGGAGACGTGCGGCGGGTGGAGACCGATCGGCACTCATTCTTGAGGCGATGGGTGAGACGTGGGAAGGCTCGTTCTGGAGCATGACCACGACCCTGCTCGGCTTCGCCAGCCTTCTGATCGCCACCGCTCAGCCCCTGCGCGAACTCGGCGTTGCTGGAATGGTCGGCACCGTGACTGCTCTCGCTGCCGCGTACCTGGTGTATCCGAGTGTGCTGGGGCGGTGGGCACGCCGCACGCCGCCTGTGGACACGGCAGCACACGTCGGTGCGTTGGGCGCCCGGCCAGCCGTGGTCGGTGGTGCGGTACTCGTCGTCGGTCTTCTCGCGTTCGGTTTGCCCAGGCTCGATACCGATCCAGGCCTGCTGAGTTACTTCGCGCCGGGCTCGGAGCTTCGCGAGGGCCTGGCGCTGGTGGATGCGGACGGCGGGAGCAGCACACTCGACATTGTCGTCTCGGATCCAGCGGGGGGCCTGGTGGATTCGCGTGAGGTCTACCCCAGACTCGAGGCGCTTCACGACGTTCTCGAAGCGGACTCGGCGGTAGGCGTGGTGCTCTCCCCCACTCTTCTGGTCGACCACGGACGCACCATTCCGCTGGCCGGCTTCCTTCCGGTCAGCATGCTCCTCGACCTGGCGTCGAGCACCGCACTGGGCGGTGTCGGACTGGGCTATGTCTCAGCTGAGCGAGATGTAGCTCGCTACTCGCTGCGCATGAGGGAGACGGTCGACGAACCACGAGACCTCGTGATGGCTCGACTGGCGGAACGGGTGGACGAGACCGGACTTCGTGTGGACGTCATGGCGGGTCTCTATGACCTGCAGGCGCAGTTGGGTCGGTTGATCACCTCGTCCCTGAAGATCGGGATCGGCGGTCTGATGGCCCTCTTCTTCGGTGTAGCACTCATCGTCGCTCGCTCGGGCGTGATTGCCGGCGCCATGTGGGTCTGTCTCGGCGCGATCCCGCTCGTCATCCTCGGCACGTTCGGCCACGCCAGGATCGCGATCGACATCATCACATCCCCGGCGGCGAATATCGCTCTGGCGATCGGCGCGGACTCGATGATCCACCTGGTGATCCGGGTGCGGCGGTTGGTCGCGGCCGGATCAAGTACGCCGTGGGCGAGCGCAGTTGCGCAGATCGGACGGCCTGTTCTGGGCGCCTCTGCGATCATCTGCGCGGGCTTCGGTATCTTCGCCCTGTCGTCCTTTCCACCGACCCAACGTTTTGGATTGGCGGTGATCATCGGTACCATGGCCGCGGCGACGATGGCGCTGCTGGTCCTCCCAAGGCTCGCGACGGCCATCCACAACACCTGAACCCTCTTCATATGGCCCAGGAATCAAGCACGGGACTCGAGCGCAGGCTCGGGCTCCTCGGGCTCGCAGCTACCGGCATCTGCTCGATGCTTGGAGCCGCGATCAACATCATCCCCTTCATGCTGCAGCGGAGCGTGCCCGGAATCGGGCCATACGTGCTGCCGGCGTACCTCCTGGCCGCGATTCCAGCGGTGCTCGCGGCGCTCGCGTATGCGACGCTGTCGTCTGCGATGCCTCGGGCAGGAGGCAGCTATGTCTACGCCAGTCGAGGCCTGAGTCCCTATCTCGGCTTCGTCGCGAGCTTCTCGCAGTGGTTCGGGCTCTCCGTCGCGATCGGGGTCGTCTCCTATGTCATGATCCCGTTCATCCGTGACGCGGTTCTGGCGTTCGGCTTCGACGGCATGGCGGCCACACTTGACCAGGGGCCCGTGCGCGTCGGTCTGGCCCTCGCGTTTCTCTGGACGTCCGTGGGGATCAACATGCGCGGGGTCGGCAACGTACAACGCGTTCTCGTTCCCCTGATGTTCGTGATGTTCGTCCTGGGCGGAGTCGTGATCGTCGCCGGATTTCTGTTCGACCAGGGTGACTTTGCCGCGGGACTCATGGCGCGCGAAGGCGCTACCGTGCCCGATATCGCCGTGGAGTTCTCTTGGAGCAAACTCCTCGCAGCGTCAGCGATCCTCTTCTCAAGCTTCATAGGCTTTGATTCGATCGCGCAGGCAGGAGGTGAAGCCAAGAATCCCGAGCGCGCGCTTCCGCTGGCCATCGGCATCGCGATCGGTACCGTTGGACTCTTCTACTTCTTCTTCACGGCGGCTGTGTACAACACGGTGCCATGGCAGTTTGTGGCTGAGCGTGCTCAGACCGGCGACCTGACGGCGCCGGGGCTGCTCGGGTACGTGCTGGAGCCACAGTGGACAGCACTCATCGTCGCGGGCGCGGCGATCGCACTCATCAATGATCTGCCGGCGATGCTGCTGGCCGTATCGCGACTGATGTTCGCCTGGGCCGAAGACGGGGTGTTCCCGCGAGGTGTGGCCAAGGTTCACCCGACGTGGCACACACCCCACGTGGCACTCGTGCTGAGTGGTCTGATGGCGACGGCGTCGATCCTCGGCAGCCACTTTGCCGGTGACTTCTTCCTCGGTGTCGACATCCTGGTCACGTCCATGCTGGTGAACTTCGGCGTCATGTGTCTTACCGTGCTGACCCTCCCGCGCCGTAATCCGGAGATTGCGTCGCGCATGACCGTCGTACGGAACCGGTCGATCCAGGCTCCACTCGCACTCGCGGGTGTGCTGCTGCTCGCGCTTTTCCTTGGCGTACACCTCTGGAAGGACCTGACCGCAGAGCTCTCCGCCTGGTACTTCCACTCGACCCCACTCTGGATCGCGGTCATGGCGGGCTCGACCGTGATCTATCTGAGGGAAGTGGCGAAGTTGAAGAGCGACGGAGTGGACGTGGACGCGATCTTCGCCGACTTGCCGCCGGAATAGGCTGCCGACCCGATCGGCCGACGGGCCGGACGACCCAACCGAACGAACGAAGGAACCGTATGAGCAAGGTGGAGCGGATCGAGCTCGCCCCCGGGCTGGAGATTTCTCGCGTGCTGACAGGATTGTGGCAGGTCGCGGATATGGAGCGGGATGGCGGATCGGTCGATACGGCGACTGGCGCTGCGGAGCTGCGGCGGTACGTCGACGCCGGACTGACGACCTTCGACATGGCCGACCATTACGGATCCTCGGAGTTGATTGCCGGGCACTTCGCCTCCGATTCTCCCGGCGAGGCTCAACTGCTCACTAAGTGGGTCCCGAAGCCCGGGCCGCATACAGCGGACGATGTGCGCGCGGCGGTCGAAACCGCTCGGTCACGCATGCAGGTCGACGTCATCGACGTGCTGCAGTTCCACGCCTGGAGCTACAGCGATCCCTCCTGGCTCGACTGCATCTTCCACCTGCAAGATCTGTGTGAGGAGGGGCTGATTCGGCATCTGGGGCTGACGAACACGAATACCGCTCACCTCCGGATGCTTCTGGACTCGGGCGTCGACATCGTCTCGAACCAGGTGTGCTACTCACTTCTGGACCAGCGCGCTGCAGGGGCGATGACGCAGCTATGTCAGGAGCGTGGGGTGAAGCTCCTGGCCTTTGGTACGGTCGCAGGCGGCTTCTTCAGTGAGCGCTGGGTCGGTGTGGCCGAGCCCGAGATCGACGCGCTCGAGACCTGGTCACAGATGAAGTACAAACGCTTCATTGATGCGGCCGGCGGCTGGTCCCGCTATCAGGAGCTTCTTTCCGCTCTGGCTCGCGCCGCCCGTCGGCTCGAGGTGTCCGTCGCCAACGTCGCCTGCCGTTCGATGCTCGAGGCACCAACCGTCGGCGGGATCATCGTGGGTGCCCGGCTGGGTCGTAGTGACCACATCGATGAGACCGCGGGGTTGTTCGGCTTTTCGATGGACGAGGAGAGTCGTGAAGAGATCGCGGCCGCGGTCGCGGCGCTCGATCCGATCCCGGGTGACTGCGGGGATGAGTACCGAACGCCGCCGTTCCTTACGGCCGCGGGTGATCTGAGCGACCACTTCGAGGAGATGCCCTCTCCGTATCCGGTCGTACCTGGCCCCGGGGATCGGACGAGGGCGCTGAGCGGCACCATCTGGGAGGACCTGGCTGGCTTCGCTCGAGCCGTCCGCAAAGGTGACCGGATCTTCGTGTCCGGGACAACGGCGACGCACGGTGATCGCCTCATCGGTGGTGAAGACGCCGGCTCGCAGGCCCACTTCTGTCTCGACAAGATCGAAGGTGCGATCCAGTCGCTCGGAGGCACGCTCGACGACGTCGTGCGGACGCGGATTTATGTAGTTGATCCGAACGATGCCGAGTCGATCTCTCGCGCACACGGGGAGCGCCTCGGCCACATCCAGCCGGCGAACACGCTGGTCCGGGCGGGTCTGATCGGCAACGGCTACCTGGTTGAGATGGAGGCGGAAGCAGTCGTTGACGGAGACTCCTGAGCTCTAGCGCTTCACCCCTCTGAGGTATCGACGCGCTAGCTGGGCAACTCGGTCCTGACCTTCCGACTCGGCTCGCTCGAGGATCGCCTCCACCTCACTGGCGAGCGCCGCATCACCCCACTCGAACCCGGTCGCCAATTCAGCGGCCCGGGAGTTCCCCTCGTCCGCACCCTGGATCAGAGCCCATGCAGCCGCCTCTGCGTAGTACGGTGAGTCCGAATCCGGGAGCCGGAACTCCGGCTCCATTTCGTGATCGTCTTCCTTGACGAACGCGCGGGACATGTCAGCTGCCGGCCTTGGGCAGCTTGATCTCGGGGGTCTCCGGATCGGGACGGTACAGCACGATGGTTCGTCCGATCGTCTGCACCGAGTGGGCTCCGGTGACACCCGAGGAAAGCTCGCCGGCCGCGTCCTTCACGTGGAGCGGCGCCGACTCCTGAAGCTTCACCTTGATGAGCTCGCGGGTACGGAACGCATCGTTTACCGAGCTCAGGACAGCCGGAGTGACGCCGTCGGTTCCGACGAGCACGATCGGCTTCAGATGGTGGGCCAGCTTCCGGAGGTGCGCTCGCTGGCGCGAGGTCAGTTTGTCCATAGCTGGAAGCTGGCATGTGCGTTGCACCTTCAACAGGTGCCTGGGCACGAATGACGGCGACACGCGTCTGGTGATGCGCTGAGGTGGAGATGGATGTGGGAGCGACGCGGACGGCCTCCGGTCGCCGCTGGCTCCTGCCTCGAGTCATGGCCGGGCCCTCGAACGCGGCGCATGTTGTCCTCGGTGTTCACTCCAACGTGCGCGACCATGACAAACCCACGCCCGAACAGCTTCGGCACACGACGCTGCAGACCGACAGTCTGCCTCCTGCTGGGATGCGCGCTCGCGCTGACCCTGGCTCGCCCGGCCAACCTCGCGGCTCAATCCGCAGAGATTGAAGACTGGAAGTCGCAGCTTGTGAGCTCGATCCAGGACCGTCGCGATTTCACGGCTGACGTGGTCGACCAGATCTTCAGCTACGGCGAGCTCGGCTTCCAGGAGTTCGAGACCTCTCGATACCTCGTCGATTTGCTTCGGGGTGAGGGCTTTACCGTCGAAGAGGGTGTTGCGGGTATTCCGACGGCGTGGGTGGCTACCTGGGGCTCGGGGGAGCCGAAGATTTCACTCGGGACGGACATCGATAACATCCCAAAAGCCTCCCAGACGCCCGGGGTGGCGTGTCACCTGCCATTGGTGGATGGAGCACCGGGACATGGTGAAGGCCATAACTCGGGGATGGCGGTTCAGATCACGGCAGCCATCGCCGTGAAGGAGCTCATGGAGCGGGAGGGACTGCCCGGCACGATCCAGATCTGGCCCGGCGTGGCCGAGGAGCTGGTCGCGACCAAGGCGTATTACGTTCGTGACGGTATGTTCGACGACGTGGATATCGTCCTCTATGCACACGTCGGCTCGAACCTGTCGACCAACTGGGGCATGACGCCGGGGACTGGGCTGGTGTCCGCCATGTTCACCTTCGAGGGCTTTGCCGCGCATTCCGGGGGCGCTCCGTGGCGAGGTCGTAGCGCAGCCGATGCGGCCAACCTCATGGAGGTCGGCTGGAATTTCCGTCGTGAGCACCTCCGGACCCAGCACCGGTCCCACTCCGTCATCTATGACGGTGGTGATCAACCGAACGTTGTGCCGTCCGAGGCATCGGTCTGGTTCTACTTCCGTGAGAAGAACTATCCCCAGATCCGGGATCTGTTCGTGATCGGTGATTCCGTGGCGCGGGGCGCGGCGATGATGACCGGTACGACCCTCAAGGAGACGCGCATCATCGGCTCGGCCTGGCCCGGTCATTTCAACCGGGTGATCGCGGAGACCCTGCACTCGAACATCGAGCGCGTCGGCCTTCCCGAGTGGACGGACGCCGACCAGAGCTTCGCGCGAGCGACACAGCGCGAGGTAGCTGGCCCGGAGTCAGGTCTTGCCACGGAACTCGCTCCGCTACGTGGTGGACTCACCGAAGAACAGCGTACCGCCGGGTATGCCGATGACATCGGGGACATCTCATGGAACGTCCCCACCGCGACGCTTTCCTTCCCATCCAACATCCCCGGGCTCCCGGGTCACAACTGGGCGAATGCGATCGCCATGGCGACACCCATAGCCCACAAAGGCGCGACCCAGGGTGCGATGGCGCAGGCCATGACGCTCCTCGACTTCATGGTCCGCCCCGAGCTCGTCGATCAGGCGTGGGAGTACTTCGATGGGATGACGCAGGAACTCCAGTACGAGCCGTTCATCCGGTCCACGGACCAGCCTGCGATCGAGATGAACGAGGAAATCATGGACGAATTCCGTGAGGAGATGCGGCCGTTCTACTTCGACTCGGACCGCTACGACTCGTACCTCGAGCAGCTCGGGGTCTCGTACCCGACGCTTCGGCAGCCGGACGGTCAGTGTCGTGTCGGGTCGATCAGCGAGCAGGAGGAAGGGTAGGGGAGGCTCGACGCGGCCTCGTAAGAAGTCGCGCACGTCGCAGAGGTCGGCTATTGCCAACGTCGGCTGACCGAGGTCCAATTCGGTGTCCCTCGCGACCTGGACCTCGATAGGGTGTCCGCCGGAGACATCTCCCGAAGGAGCTTCGCTCAGATGAACCGTACCGCGACCTGCACGCTCTCGCTCTCGCTCTCGCTCGCTTTGCTCCTCGGAGTACCGCTCGCTGCTCAGCAGTTTGGTGGACCAATCGCCGTCAGCGGCGACCAGATCCTCGTCGGGGAGGCCGGGAATCAGACCCTCTCCGGCATTGTCTATGTCTTCGGTGACACCAATGGCACGTGGAGCGAGATCGATCAGATCCGCGTGACCGACGTGGCTCGCTCACCGGACGGGTTCGGGCGCGCCATCGCTGCGGACGAGACGACCTTTCTTGCCGGCGCGCCGATTGAGGGCACGTCGTACGTGTTCGAGCGAACGAGCGACAATGCATGGGGTGAGCCGACGAGGCTGACCGGACCGGCGGACGTGGACTTCGGAGCCGCAATCGCGTTGACCGACCGCTTCGCCATCATCTCTGCCCCCGGCGAGGGCAGCGGCGTGGTCTACGTGTACGAGCGGTCCTCGCTCCAAGACCCGAGAAGGCTGTCGGCACCCAGTGACGTAGACGGCGGCTTCGGTTCGCTGCTGGCCACGGACGGTACCCACCTGCTCGTCGGTGCGCCCGGACCGAGGGCCGCTGCAGGTCCGGTGCACACGTACACCCTGGATGGCCTCGAGCCGCTGGGGCAGCTCTCGACGGACGACCTCCCGGAACGTTCGTCCTACGGGAGCGCGCTCGCCGTACACAACGGCTTCGCGTACGTCGGCGCATCAGGATTCGACGCCCGAGTCGGCGCCGTCTTCGTTTTCGAGTTCGGTGAAGACGGTTGGACGGAGATCGCTCCGCTTCGGCCGGTCATCGCCGCCCGGAATACACAGTTCGGTGCGTCGATCCTGGCAAGCGATGGCGGACTTCTCGTGGGTGCACCGGGTGCGGACGCCGGAGCCGGCGCGCTGTACCGCGTGAGTGATTCCCAGGGCATGACCCAGGTGACGGTGCTGGACAGCGAGACAGCCGGTGAGGGCGCCGGATTCGGTGGGTCGCTGGCGATCGCCGACGGCGTGATGGCGGTCGGTGCTCTGGGCGTCGATGAACGCGCGGGCGCCGCGGTGATCTTTGCGGGAGGGACCGAGCAGAGCACAGTCATCAACGAGGCCCGTGGCTTCCCGTCGATCACGGGCGACGAAGTCGAGTGCTCTGAGGGCAGCGCGAACGTCTTCGACTGCGAAAGCGTCAACATCGTCTCGTTCATGCCCATCAACGAGATCGGTGGCGCGCGAGGGACCCGCGTAAACGACATCTGGGGTTGGACCGACCCGGAGAGCGGTACCGAGTACGCCATTGTAGGACGAACGAATGGGACGTCGTTCGTCGACCTCAGCAATGCATCGTACCCGGTGTACGTCGGTGACCTTCCGAAGACGCCGGGCTCGCGCAGCGCGATCTGGCGCGACATGAAGGTCTACCGTGATCACGTCTACATCGTGGCCGACGGTGCGGGAGCCCACGGCGTTCAGGTGTTTGATCTGAAAGAGCTACGCCGCTTCGAGGGTGAGCCGATCACCTTCGACGAGACCTTCCACTACGACGGCATCTACAGCGCCCACAACATCGTCATCAACGAGGACACCGGCTTCGCCTATGCCGTCGGGAGCAGCGGTGGCGGGGAAACGTGCGGTGGCGGATTCCATATGCTAAACCTCGAGGATCCGTCACGCCCGACGTTCGACGGCTGCTTCGCGGATACGGACACGGGTCGACGCCTGACCGGGTACTCGCACGACGCTCAGTGCGTGGTCTATCACGGACCGGATGAAGAGCACGCCGGCAAAGAGATCTGTCTCGGCTCGAACGAAACGGCGCTCAGCATCTCGGACATGACCGACAAGTCCGCGCCCCGTGCGCTGTCCAGCGCGAGCTACCCGAACGTGGCCTACGCGCACCAGGGCTGGCTCACCGAAGATCACCGCTACTTCTACATGAATGACGAGGGCGACGAGCCCGGCGGCCTGGTCGAGGGCACGCGAACGCTCGTCTGGGACGTTCAGGATCTCGACGACCCGATCCTCGTGTACGAGTACATCGCTGAAACCAGTGCGACAGATCACAACCTCTACATCGTCGGCGACAGGATGTACCAGTCGAACTACGACGCGGGCTTCCGGGTTCTCGATATCTCGCAGCCCGAGCGTCCGGTGGAGATCGGATACTTCGATACCTCTCCCTACGAGGGCGGGGCGTCGTGGAGCAATTACCCGTACTTCAAGAGCGGCATCATTGCCGTCACGGGGACCGGCGACGGACTCTTCATCCTCAAGGACGTGTCGAAGCGACTGATCAGCTGAGCAGACGCCAACGACCAAGGTCGCCGGGCGTGTCGAGGGGGTACGCCTCTCCGTCGGCTGCGCGGCCGCGCTGAAGCAGAAGGTCTTCCGCGGGCGGCGCTAGCCACCATCCCGGTGCGCGGCACCAACGTGGGTGCGTAAGATGAAGGGCACTGGTGCGACTTCTGAACGATCGCACCCTCTCCATCCGGCCCGTCGCATGCTCGAAGAGATCATACCGTTTCGGTACCTGTCACCGGCCGAGCGCGAATCGCTCCGTGCCGACGTAGACGAGGTGGTGTTCGAGCCCAACGCCGTGCTAATCGAGAAGGGTGCAGTGTCCAGGGAAGTCTTCCTGATCCTGGAGGGTTCGGTTCTGGTGATCGACCCCGATGACCCCCGGCCCGGGCCAGTCACAGACCGTCGTTTCTGGCAACTACATCGGGGAGCGTGCCGCGCTCTTCGACGAGCCTCGTGCTCTGGAGGTTCGTGCGGTTGATCCCGTTCGGGCTCTGGTGATCCCCGGCGATCGATTTCTCACCCTCATTCACGAATCCACGCCGTTCGCTCAGGCGCTCGGCAACATCCTGCGCGACAAGCAGGGTATCTTACGGCCGTTTGATCGCTTCCTGGTTGCGCTTCTCGACACATCCGCGGGCGGGTCGGTCGACCTGCAGACCCTGCTTCCACATTACGAGCGCCTCCGGCCGGCCCTGCACTCGGGGGTATCCGAGACCCATGAGGTCGATGCGGGTGCACTGAGCTATGCCATCCGTCGGCTCCCCGAGAACCTCACGGGGACGCTCGCCTACTACGTGACGGATACGCTACCGGCACTCTTCGCTGCACCCGCCCGGCACTTTGACCCCGTGCCCACGGCCGCGCGGCGACGAGCCGTGTACGAGATGATGCCGGGCAAGAGCATGGTCCTGGTCCGTGACGGGATCTCCGACCTTCTAGACTTCATCTGCTGCCTGTGTCTTTTCGCGATCGAGGCGCGCAAGCTCCGCCGTCGAATCAAGGACGAAGGTGGACTCGATGCCGTCCCCGAGGACGTCCTTCTGGCCCTCGCCGACGTGTGGCCGGAGGACGCGCGCGAGAAGCTGCGCACGGTGGCGCTGCACCACGAGGACTTCCGCATCGAGGTGCACAAGGAGCGCGACAACTACAACAACGCGCATTCCGAGACATGGTGCGCGCAGATCGCTGACGCGACCCGGCAGCTGATCGGAATGGATCCGTCAGACCTGCCCGCCGAGTTCGGCGTTCACGTGATCAGTAGCAACACACACTCCGTCCCCAACTGCCTGTCGCCGTGGATGGGGAGACATGCGTGCGCGATCGTCGACTGGGCACGTGAGATCGATCACCCGGCGACCCGTGACCAGTGGCACAACGAGCACGATCTGGCCTATGCCGTGACCCGCGACTACCTGCACGTGCATCCCGATGCTGTCGCCGAGCGCGCCGCGGCAGAGCGTGACGCAGGCCTCCTCACGGTCGACGGGACGTCGTTCACCGGTATCGCGGTTCAGCTGATCGACCCGTCACGTGTCGCATGGGGCGACACTGACCCCGGGATCCCGAACGAAGCCCCGGCGCAGCCCGGGTTGATCGTGAACATCGACTACGCGTTCGGCGAACAGGCCGAGCACATCGTCGCCAACCTCGTGTCGCTCTTCGGGCGAAACCTCAGAAGCGTCAACGTGCTGGGGAAGGCCGGTGGCCTCATGGGTGAGCGTGGCGACGTTCTTGTTGCGACCGGCTTCGTGGAACAGCGGCACGATCGCTTCCATGCGATTCCCGGAGCCCAATCAATCAATATCGATCGGCTTCGATCAGAGCTCCCTGACCGGGGGGTGCGTGTCGGGAATGTCCTCACTGTCACCGGAACGCTCCTGCAGAATCGCACCATGCTGCACTTCAATCGACACATCTGGCGCTGTGTCGGCCTCGAGATGGAGGGGTCCTTCTACCTGCGGCACGTAGTGCAGTCGATACATCG
>JAKMDG010000322.1 GCA_022428035.1 Longimicrobiales bacterium | reverse complement strand
GCCGGTCTCCGTCGGAGATGCCGCCGTCTCGTCGTCTCGTATCCGCGAGACGCTCCTTCAGGGGCAGGTAGCCGACGTGATCGAGTCGCTTGGTCGCCCCTACTCGATTCGCGGCATCGTGGTGCGCGGAGAAGGGAGGGGGAAGGGGCTCGGGTTCCCCACGGCCAACCTACGGCTTATGGAGCGAGACAAGCTCGTTCCTCCCGAGGGAATTTACGCGGTCCGGGGCGTTCTGAAGGACGGTAGCTACGCAGGAGCGCTCCACATGGGCCCGAGACCGACATTCAAAGGGTCGCCACCCAGCGTCGAACTGCATCTGCTCGACTTTGATCGGGACATTTACGGTGAAGAGGTGCGGGTGGATTTCATTAAACGACTGAGAGGTATCGCGCCGTTCGCGGGTGTCGACGCGCTACTCGAACAGATCCGCAAGGATGTGGATCAGGCTCGCGAGATCGTTTCGGGTTGGACGCATCGGCCGTAGACGACCAATCGGGGATTGTCTAGCTTTTCATGCTGAATCTCGAAGGCCGCCCAATCTGGGTGTTCAGCTTTCGCTTCCCTTGAAGCATCGGACTCCTGAGGAGGCACGCCACCATGGCGATCGTCAAGGAAGACATTATCAAGAAGTACCAGCTCCACGAGACAGATCGTGGGAGCGCCCCGGTCCAGATCGCGATCCTGACCGCACGGATCAACGATCTTCGGTCGCACTTCGACGCGCACCGGAAGGATCACCACTCTCGGCAGGGCCTGCTCAAGATGGTTGGCCGCCGGCGCAGACTTCTCGACTATGTGAAGCGCGACGACGTGGAGCAGTACCGCGAGCTCATCAAGGATCTCGGACTGCGGCATTGATCTCATCCCGGACGCTTTGTGCGTTCGGGAAACCCGCGGCCGTCTGGTCGTGGTGCAGGACCCGGTCCACTCGCCAAAGGGCGTGCGGAACCGGCTCATCAGCCGAGTGCGTACGTGCCTCGGGTGGGAGACGGCCTACAACATGGCTGCACAGTTGGGCTCACGGCTCGCTCTTCAAGCGCTCCGTGCCCCCTCGCGGCGGTCGCTCTCTCCTCCGGATCTCATGCGCGCACTTCGGCCCCTTGTTCAGGGGCGGGACGATCCCGTCCGCAAACGAAGTGAGTAACAACAGATGATGCAGAGAATGGAGCGCCAATTCGCAGGGCGCACGCTCTCGCTCGAGGTGGGCCGCATGGCCAAGCTCGCGCAGGGTTCGTGCCTCGTGCAGTACGGCGACACCGTTGTCCTTTGTGCCGTCACGGTACGGGATGACCCCACGCACCTCCCCTTCTTCCCTCTCACGATCGAGTATCGGGAGAAGTCGTACGCCGCCGGCAAGATTCCCGGTGGCTTCTTCAAGCGGGAAGGACGCCCGGGCGAGAAAGAGATCCTCTCGGCCAGAATGATTGATCGGCCCATCCGGCCGCTCTTCCCGAACGGATTCATGCACGAGACTCAGGTCGCGTGCTTCATCCTTTCGGCCGACCAGGAAAACGACGCAGACGTCATCGCTCTGCTCGGCGCCTCGGTTGCGCTGAACATGTCGAAGGCGCCGTTCAACACGGCTGTCGCTTCAGCGCGTGTCGGACGGATTCAGGGTAACTGGGTGGTCAACCCGACCTTCCAGCAGCTTGAGTACTCCGACGTCGACCTCGTCGTATCCGGTTCGGCCGATGCGATCACGATGGTCGAGGGTGGGGCCCTCGAAGTGCCGGAGATCGAGATCCTGGAGGGCCTGAACGTCGCGCACGACGCCATCCGAGAGCTCGTCGCGATGCAGGAGGAGTTCTTGGAGGGCCACCGCGTGCCCGACATGGACTGGTCTCCGCAGGAGCCCGATGCAGCACTCAAGGCCCGTGTCGAGGAATTGGCAGGGGCGAAGGTCGCCGAGGCCCTCGGTATCGGTGACAAGCAGGAGCGCAGCCAGGCCATGGCGACGGTCACCGAAGACGTGATTGCTGCGATGACCGAGGAAGATGAGGCGTATGCCGAGCACGCGAAGGACATCAAGAATGTCCTGCGTAGCATCGAAAAGAACACGATGCGCCGCACCATTCTCGACAAGGGTGAGCGGGCTGATGGCCGTGGGGTTGACGACATCCGCGCGATTACGTCCGAGGTGGGTATCCTGCCGCGCACGCACGGATCAGCGCTGTTTACGCGTGGTCAAACACAGGCACTCGCGGTCGTGACGCTCGGCACGTCACGCGACGAACAGCGGATCGACTCGATCGACTCACGAGAAGAGATCAAGAAGTCGTTCATGCTGCACTACAACTTCCCGCCCTTCTCTGTGGGTGAGGCGCGACCGTTCCGCGGTACGTCTCGCCGTGAGATCGGTCACGGAAATCTGGCCGAGCGGGCGATGCAGCCGCTCCTGCCGGCGTACGAAGACTTCCCGTACACCATCCGAATCGTCTCCGACGTTCTCGAGTCCAACGGTTCGTCCTCGATGGCGACCGTTTGTGGCGCGTCGCTCTCGCTGATGGACGCGGGTGTGCCGATCAAGTCACCGTGCGCCGGTGTTGCGATGGGTCTGATCAAGGAGGGGGACGACGTCGCCATCCTGACCGACATCCTCGGCCTCGAAGACGCGCTCGGCGACATGGACTTCAAGGTCGCGGGCACGCGAGATGGTGTGACGTCGATCCAGATGGACATCAAGATCGAGGGGCTCACGGTCGACATCCTGACCGAAGCGCTCGAGCGGGCCAACAAGGGTCGGATGCATATTCTCGATCAGATGGGACAGGCGCTCGATTCACACCGGGACGAGCTCTCGGACTATGCGCCGCGCATCGTCTCGATCCAGATCAACCCGGAGAAAATCGGTGAGATCATCGGGCCAAAGGGCAAGACGATCAGGGCCATCCAGGAAGAGTCTGGTGCGTCGATCGACATTGACGATTCCGGCATCGTGAAGATCGCGGCCGTGGACGCCGAAGCCGGCGCCCGTGCTCGCGAGATGATCGAGGCGATCGTGAAGGATCCCGAGGTCGGCCGTATCTACGAGGGGCCGGTCAAGAACACGACTACCTTCGGCGCCTTCGTCGAGATCATGCCGGGCACGGAAGGACTGTGCCACATTTCCGAGCTCCAGGACGGTCGGACCGAGAACACCGAGGACGTGGTCAAGAAGGGTGACATCGTCCGGGTCAAGCTGCTCTCGATCGACGAGAAAGGTCGACTCCGTCTCTCCCGTAAGGCCGCGCTGGCCGAGGACGCGGCCGCCAAAGATGGCGACGCGGCCGACGGTGAGGATACGACTGAGGAGGGCGTCGAGGGCTGAGGCCCGAGGCGCACGTTCCACGGCTCCTGTCAGGGGTTCGAGCGTGAGTGACCACGCGAAAGGGAGGGGGTACGGGCGCGAGTCCGTGCCCTCTTCCTCGTTGGTCGATCGCGCCTTGGGCGGGTCGCTTACAGAAGCGATGCTGGAGACCCATCTCGACAACGGGGTGCGCGTCCTCAGTGAGCACATCCCCGGGATGCGCTCTGCGGCAATCGGCGTGTGGATCCGACAGGGCGCCGCGCACGAGACTGAGCTCGACACCGGCGTGAGCCACCTGCTCGAACACATGGTGTTCAAGGGTACCGAGCGCAGAACCGCCCTCGAGATTGCCGATTCACTTGAAGCGCTGGGGGGCTCGCTCGACGCCTACACGAGCCGCGAACACACGTCCTACCAAGCCCGAGTACTCGACGAGCACGTGCCGATTGCGCTAGACGTCCTGTCGGATCTGGTGTTGGCGCCCAGGCTGGAAGACGGCGACTTGGACCTGGAGCGTGAAGTCGTGCTCGAAGAGATCGCTCAGGTCGAGGACACCCCGGACGATCTGGTGTTCGAGAAGCACTCGGAGCGGCTGTGGGCCGGCCACCCGTACGGTCGCTCGATCCTGGGGACCAAGGAGTCCGTGACCGCCATGGCAGGAGCCACGTTGCGAGAGTTGCACGGACGTCGCTACGTGGGTCAGAACCTGGTCGTGGCGGCTGCCGGGAACGTCGAGCACGATGACTTCGTAGCGAGGGTGAACAGTCACTTCCAAGCCGTGTCTATGGGGGAGCGAGGCGTTCAGGTGGCTCACCCGACGGGCACCATCGCCGGCGTCGAGCGGATCGAGCGCTCGACGACCCAGACCCATATCGTTTTCGGCGCCGAGGCTCCGGCGCATTCGAGCGCAGACCGCTACCCGCTGATTCTACTCTCCTCCGTGCTCGGGGGTGGGATGAGTTCTCGACTCTTCCAGAAGGTTCGTGAAGAGCTGGGGCTTTGTTACTCGGTTTTCACGTTCCAGAGCTTTTACCGATCGGCTGGCATGGTCGGTGTCTACGTCGGTACGAGACCGGCTACGGCGGAGCAGGCGTCGGAGGCGGTCCGAGGGGTATTGACTCGGGCGGCGAACGAAGGACTCACTGAAGCGGACCTGCAGCGGATCAAGCAGCAGGTGAAGGGGCAGGTCATGCTCTCACTCGAGTCGACCGGCGCTCGCCTTCATCGCCTGGCGTCCTTCGCGCTGCACGACGAGCCTTTCCGGGGACTCGACGACGTGCTGGCGCGGATTGATGCGGTGACACCGGATGATATCCTTCGGGTCGCTGGCCAATACTTCGACCCAGCGCGCCACCTGGAGCTCAGGCTGGGGCCGGACGAGACCCGCTCCGGGGCCGGCTGAGGCCGAAACACCTACACGAATCACCCATAAAACTCACGAGAGACCGATATGCTGGTTGGCGTACCGAAAGAGATCAAACCTGACGAGTACCGGGTGGCGATGACCCCGGCTGGTGCGGAGATGCTGGTGCAGGGTGGCCATGAAATCTTCATCGAGAAGGGTGCGGGGCTGGGAAGCGGCTTCACCGACGATTTCTACGAGGATGCAGGCGCAACGATTTTCGACACCGCCGACGAGGTCTGGGCGAAGGCCGAGATGATCGTGAAGGTCAAAGAACCGATCGCACCCGAATGGCCGCACATGCGATCTGGCCAGGTGATCTTCACCTACTTCCACTTTGCTGCCTCGGAGGAGTTGACGAAGGCCGTCGTGGACTCGGGTGCGATCGCGATCGCATACGAGACGGTCGAACTCGAGTCCGGCGAGCTGCCGCTGTTGACTCCGATGTCCGAGGTCGCAGGGCGCATGGCTGTGCAGGAG
>JAKMDG010000297.1 GCA_022428035.1 Longimicrobiales bacterium | reverse complement strand
GGCGTGGGCTGCTCTGATCCTCGCACTTCATAGGGGCCGGGTGAGTCACCCCAGTGTGGTTCTACCGGAGCCGGTCATGGATCGGCCTCGTCGCCTACTGGGGTGGGCGATAATTCTGATTTTTTTTCTGACATTCGCGCCGGTGCCTCTCGCGCTGTGAATTCCAGAAACTACGAATGCGCGAATGGGCGTCTGTCTGCTACCTATGGCGCTTTGTGCCTGTGTCGAAGTCGGAAAATCTTGACTAATTAGAAGGGGAAACAAAGCTTCGGTCTGATCGGTTTTTCCCGGAAAGTTCAAGAGAGCCTCGACGTGGCACGACACAACCGTGAGGGATCTGGCGTAGACCAGCGCGGCTTCGAGTATACGGTCAGTTATCAGCCCGACTGGCTGAAGCGCGTGACCGTTACCCGGCAGCTCGAAACGGGCCGCCAGTCGACGAAAACACTGTTCCGAAGCCCACCGGCTGGCTCCGAGGCCGAGCCGGGCGACCGCATTCGCACCCGTATCGTGTCAGCCGACCAGTCCCTGGACTTCGAGGTCGCCCTGAGTGACCCTCGCGCTGCGGTGAAGCGGATGCGCATCTCCTACGAACTGCCCGACGGGAAGGGACGAACGGAAGAGGTCGAGTTTACGCTGGAGAGTCTGGAGAGTAAGGACCTTCCAGACGGCTAGCTGGTCCGTCGGACCTCCGGTTGATGTATAATCGGTGATGTCTTCCTTCCTCGCCCCTGTTCGGACCGTCGGCTGTGGTGTTCTGCAGTCCGTCTCTTCTGTCGGGCGGGCCGGGTACCTGGGGGCGGACGCCGCACGCGCGCTGAAGAAGCTGGACCTCTGGGGTCCACATCTCTTGCCGCAGATGGGCCGCATTGGCGTGGAATCGGTCCCGATCGCGTTGTTCATCGCGTCGTTCACTGGAATGGTTCTCGCCCTGCAGGCGTCGTACACCTTCACGGGCCAGGTGCCGCTGTACTTCGTCGGGGCGCTGGTCGGTAAGACGATGATTCTCGAACTCGGGCCGGTGCTGACCGGTCTGTCACTATCGGGGCGAGTCGGAGCGAACATCGCGGCCGAGATCGGTACGATGCGCGTCACCGAGCAGATCGACGCCCTCGAGACGCTGGCCTACGATCCGGTGGCGTATCTGGTGACGCCGCGCGTGCTCGCCGGTGCGATCATGTTCCCCATGGTCGTGATCCTCTCGATCGCAATCGGGATTGCGGCAGGGTGGGGGACCTCGATGGCGCTCCTGGACCTGACCTCAGCCGAGTTTTCCAAGGGTCTGCGGCTTTTCTTCGATCCATGGGACGTGCAGTTCGCCGCGCTCAAGTCCGTCACCTTCGGCATCACCGTGACGTCGGTCGGATGCTCCTTCGGTTTTCATACAAAGGGCGGGGCGGAGGGCGTCGGGCAGGCGACCACCCGCGCTGTCGTGATCTCCAGCATGATCATCCTGGTCCTCGACGCATTTTGGGCGGCGGTGCTGCTGTCATGAGCATCAAGATGGTGAACGTGCACAAGGCCTTCGCGGACAAGCAGGTTCTCAAAGGCTTCACCCTCGAAATCCAGGACGGCACCACGACGTCGGTGATCGGGGGATCGGGGTCGGGGAAATCGGTCGCGTTGAAGCACATTGTCGGGTTACTCAGACCCGACGAGGGGGACGTATGGGTGGACGAGGACAACGTGTCGCGGCTCGACCAGGAGTCCGTGTATCGGATGCGCCGCAACGTGGGGTACGTCTTTCAGTTTGCGGCCCTCTTCGATTCCATGACGATTGCGGAGAACGTGGGTCTTGGGCTCCGTCGCATGCCCGAGTTTCCCCAGGAACAAGTCCCTGATCGGGTGACTGAGTGCCTCCGGCTGGTCGATCTGGTCGGGTACGAGCAGCGGTTGCCGTCTGAACTGTCCGGAGGTCAAAAGAAGCGGGCCGGTCTGGCGCGGGCCATTGCCACGAAGCCCAAGTACCTTCTCTACGATGAGCCGACCACCGGACTCGATCCGGTGACGACCGCCGTCATCGACGAGCTGATCGTTCGCATGTCTGAGGAACTGGGTGTAACGGGTGTGGTGATCACTCACGATATGAAGAGCGCCTTCCGCATTTCAGATCGGGTAGCGATGCTGTACGACGGTGCGATTCGAGAGGAGGGGACTCCGGACGAGATTCAGAGTTCGGACGATCGGATCGTGATCGGGTGCGTGGAGGGGCTACCTGAACTGATGGAAGGAGGGGGGTCTTGAAGGAGGGCCGTGAACTTCTCGTT
>JAKMDG010000292.1 GCA_022428035.1 Longimicrobiales bacterium | reverse complement strand
GTCAGTGGAGCGAGTACATCAACTCACCGATCGCGGTCCGGCTGCTGACTCACCGGGCGTGAGCGCTCCGCCTTGATCTTCTGGAAGCCCTCTTCATCCAGATGTGTGACGGCAATCCAGGCATGTGACATTTCATCCGCTGTTCGGTCCCCAATGCCTACCCACTGATCGGGATCCGGGTTGTAGCGGTTCTCCTCGGTGTTGTCGTACCAGCCTGTGAGGATGAGCTGGTCACCGACCTCGAGCAGCGGTGCGACATCGTCATCGTAGATGTGGCTGTGATGCCAGAGCGCGCTCCAGTTGGACACCATGCTGACTGTTTCGCGTCGACCGTTCTTCCGGAGGATCTGGATCGACATGGCAACGAGACGTGTGTGTCCGTGCGGCTGCCAGCTGTCGATGCGGACTGGAGTGTCGAATGAGTGGAAGCCCTGCGTCATCAGCGTCCCGTGAGGCGCGATATCGAAGCCCCGACCACCGTTCAGATAGTACAGGGTCAGGCTCTGATCGTGCGTACCCTCATAGTCTTCGTCGTGGAGCCAGATCGCGACCTCGACCTGGTCGCCCTCGATCTCTACGCCGTTAGGCCAGTAGTGGATGTCGAACGCTACGTCAGCGTTCGCCGGGATCCTCCGGCACGCGCCTTCAGGTACGATCTCACCGACCTTGCCGAGCGCGTACTCGGAGAGGCGACCGGCTGACTCACCGTCTACGCGGAAGGAGGAGTTCGCGTGGTGCGCTACGGCACGGCCCACGACGGACGGCTTCGTTTCGATCGCCTTGATGCAGCGTTCGGAGGTCACGCCCGTTGGCACGATGGGCCTCCACCACCGATCCTGGCCCACCTCAGGGACGTTGTACGGTTCGGAGGACACGATGACATCCGGTGCGCCGAAGCGGTCAGCAAGCCTGAATTCAGCAGGATCGGGCCATTCGACGGGCTCCGGCATGTCGGCCGGATTGCCCTCGGGCGACCCTGCGGCCACCCAGGCGCTGATCGTCGCGATGTCATCATCGCTCATGCGCCAGTCTTCCTTCAGGTCCTGAATGCCGACATCCGCGTCATACTGATACGGTGGCATGTCACGGGCTTCGACCATGCGCGTGATGCGACGCGCATACCGGCGCACGTCCTGGTACTCCATCAGAGACATGGGCCCGATTGCACCAGGCTGGTGGCATACCTGACAGTTGGCCTGAAGGATCGGCGCGACGTCCTTGGTGAAGGTCACGTCATTGTCCGGGTCGGGACTCGGACCGGTCTGGGCAGTGAGCTGCTCAGTCGTTCCCAGAATCACGAGCAGGGCAAGGACGCCCGCCATGGCGATCTGTGACGTGAAGCGATGGATGGACATCTGCATGGTCTACTCCTCTCCTGATGCACTCACGGCATCGCCCGGCTCGGCCATGCCACTCTGCAAGATATGCTCTATTGGTCGCTGACGCTTACTCGCACGTATCCATTGGTCCAGCAGCACTGGTGCCCAGGTGCGCTGTCGATGAGCCCGAAGCTGTCCACTTTGACTCGGATCACGTACTCGCCGGGCGTATCGAACGTGGCCGTGAACCGGCCGTGATGGGCGTGCGGTCCCTCGAGGGGTAGGTTCACAGTCTGCCGGGTCAGTAACGGTCCGGGGCCAGGCGTACGGCCGCCGCGGCGCGGTGGCCGTGCGTCCGGGAGCGCTTCGACCATCGACTCGAACGAGATCTCGCCGCCGATAGGTCCCTGGTACTTCCACAGGGAGACATTGATCGTGCCCAACTCCCGCTCACCGCGATCCCGGGCCCAGAAACTGAGGTCTAGCGGCTCACCGACGTTCGCGGTCAGGGCCTCGGGTTTCCACGTGCCCTCGATACCCCAGTCCCCGTCATCGCTCTGCGACCAGTGGATGGTAGGCCGCAACGTTCCGGCGGCCATGGGCCCCGTACTGAGCTCGTAGGCTGCCTTGATAATAGGTCCTGGTGACTCGAGCCGGCCCGGTACCCTGGTCGTGTAGCCATCGGTGGTGACCGTCCACCAGACGTCGCCCTCGAAGTCAGCTGGCACGATGACGCCAAAGACGCCTCGCTCCCGTGGTCCTCCGAAGCCGGAGTAGCGTACCGTGGGGAACGATGTCGGCTGCCCACCGTTGTATTCGGCCGGCTCGATGAAGTTGTTGGGACCCAGCTCGATTTCGATCAGCTCTTCGTCGTTCCGATTCATGAAGCCGAACGAGAGGGTGTAGGTCCCGTCGGCATTCTGGTAAAACCCGTCAAAATACGGGGCGACGAAGTTGCCGGTCGAATTCGGCGGCGCCAGCGGGAACTCGCGCCGAGTCCAATCCTGGGCATGACCGGCCAGGGGTGACAACATCATTCCCACGGCCGCGAGCGTCAGGGTCATGGTCAGTCTACGCAACTCGATCCTCCTTGATACTGAATCCTCACTGCAGTTTATCGGTTCTGCGTGGCACCGAAAGGATATCAAGTGGGCTGTCACACTGTTTGGTCCTCATACGTCCTCGTGGTCAGTGGGCCACGGTGGCCCCATCGCGAACCGTCTCAAGACACCTGGCTACGTGAACGCTCGAGTCACGGCACCTCCGACTCACGTCGATTTCGACCTCGTCTTCGATGAGCATTATGCGGATCTGGTCCGATACTGCCGTCGACTGACGGGCGAGGAGGATGCGGCGGAGGACATCGCGCAGGAGAGCGTCTGCCGCCTGTTCAGCCACGAAGTCAGAGCTGGACCGATCGATGTGCGGGCCTGGCTGTTCACGACGGCGACGAATCTGGCTCGCGATCGTTATCGCACGACGACCAACCGCCGCCGGTTGCTCGAGGTACACCCGGTGCGACCCAGCGAGCTGGAGTCGCCCGACGGGGCGCTGGAGCGTCAGGAACGAGAGGCTGGCGCCCACGCCGCGCTGGAGACCATGGCACCCAGGGACAGAGAGATTCTGCTGATGCGTTATTCCGGATTCAGTTATCGAGAGATTGCCGAGGCCGTCGGCGTCGCGGCGACGTCGATGGGCACGCTGCTCAGTCGAGCCGAGCGACGCTTCGCCGATGCGGTGAGCCGGATGGAGCCTGGGTCATGACACATCCGAATGAAGGGCTGCTCCTCGGATTACGCGACGGAGAGTCGATTTCTGAGACGGACAGGGCGCACATCATGGCGTGTACTGCATGTCTGACGTCCCTCGACGAGGCGCGCACGCGAGCGGAGCTCATCCGTGATGCCCTGGATGAAGGAGTGGTGCGCATCGACCTCGAACGGGCCAAGGCCGCGGTTCGGGCCCGCCTCGACATTGCCGAAGTGGGACCCCGGTTCGCCCTGATCGGTAGCAATCTCAGGCGAGCCGCGGCGATCTTGCTGGTGACTGCGGGAGCTGTATCTGCGCTTCAGACGCCTCTTGTTCGTACGTGGCTGTCCGACCGCGTCGCACCGGCAACGAGTTCAGCAGACCAAGGCGCCGGTCCGGCGACCGCTGCCGGTGAGCTGAGGGCGATCGCGGTCGCCGCCCAACCGGGTCTCGTCATCTCCCTGTCGGGGATGGACGCCGGCGCGCGGATGGCCCTCGTCTTCGAACCACGCGATGACGTAGAGGTCTCCGGGACTGAAGGAACGCGATTCACGATCGCAGATGATCGGATCGAGGCCACCGACATCGTGGGCTCAATCGTCGTCCGTGTGCCGGAGCGCGCACACTCGCTCACGATCATGGCGAACGGACGCATGATGTTCACCGGCACGGAGTCCCGGTATGAGATCGATGCCTCGGGTATTCAGGCGGACGGCGGTTGGGTTTTCCTGATGCCCGAGTCCTGACCATGGCGCCGGAGGGATCGTGGCAATGACCAGGAGACGTCGGTCCAGAGTGGCCTGGTGTTCGCTCGCGCTGAGATCACTTGTAGTCCTCGTCGTGCCGGGCGACATGGTAGCGCAGAGCGATCAGCCGGCTCAATCGGTGGTCTCAGCCGAACTGAACGGGGTCGTTCGGGCCCGGTTCGGTGCCCGCCTCGACCCTCTGCATGATGCACTCGTGGAGCTGACGACTGTGGAGGGGCGCTACACGACACGGTCCGATTCGGACGGGAGGTACGCGCTCGTCGGTCTGCCTGGTGGAGCTGCCAGACTCAGGGTCACGCGTGTGGGCCACGCCCCGTTGGACCTGACTGTCCGTCTTCCCTCTACCGGTACCCTCGACCTCGATCTGGAACTGACGGCAACCCCGATGCTTTTGCCGGGCGTGCGTGTGGAAGCCCGTGGGGAGTCGGACGCCTCGGCACCTGACGACCAGAACGTGCCGGCACCTGACCCGTTGTTCGAGCTTCGTCGACTGGAGCTGTCCCCGGGCGTCGTCGAGTCCGGGGTCGTGGACGCGGTGATGGGCATGTCGGGGAACGAGCCAGCGGATCCTAGTGACGTCCTGTTCATGAGAGGAAGCACCACGGACCTGAAATTGGTCCTCCTCGACGGCGTGCCGGTGTACGCACCGTTTCACGTAGGCGGGCTGCTCAAGAGCTTCGAACCATCGAGGCTGGCCAGCGCCGACTTCCATGTCGGTGGCGCTCCGGCCCGCTACGATGGCGGGCTGACCCACATCCTCGATCTCGAGACGCGTACGGCGCGCCGGGACCGTACCCGAGCCTCTGCCACAGTGGACCTCCTGTCGAGCGCGGTGGTGCTCGAGCAGCCGCTGGGTGATCGAGCAGGTGTGCTCGTCTCCGCTCGCTCGCTTCATGATGCCGGTACCCGCGTGCTCGGAGGCGGTAGCAGCCCGTATGGCTATTCGGACGTCCTCGGGACCTTGAACGCGGACGTGGGGACCGCGGGCTCCATCCGCCTGACCGGTTTCAGGAACCAGGAGTCCGTCGTACTCGATTATCCTGATGGACCCGGGGATGCTCGATGGGGAAATCGTGCGATCACGGGTACTTGGCGACATCAGGTCGGATCGGCCGAGCTGCAGGCTACGGTTGGGGCGAGTCGCTACGACGCTCGACTCCCGCTTCAGTCGACCTCGACGGACGATGATCCGACACCGTCGACGATCGTCGCGAGCGCAGAGAACGCACGTGCTCGAGTCGTCCTCGAGTCCGGGTGGAGAAATCGCGGCCTCCCCATCCGGGCCGGCCTCTCGTTCGAGAACCAGACCCTCGCGTACGAAGCCGACCGCCTTGATGAGTCGAGTCGACTCCGACGGGGCGGCGCTCGCTCGGTCGTCGGTGGTTACGTCGACGGTTCGTACACGGTCTTCCCCGGCGTCACGGTTCGCACGGGACTCCGCGGGGATGT
>JAKMDG010000287.1 GCA_022428035.1 Longimicrobiales bacterium | reverse complement strand
GCCCACACCCCGTCAGATGGCGATACCGTCTTCTCGCTCGCGTCGGGGGCCTGGCAGGGTGACGCCAGCGTCCTGCTGGTCGGATCGCTCGCGGCAGATGTGATGGCCGAGGCGATTCTTCGAGCCGTTCGTCTGGCGGAAGGTTTGCCCGGCATCCCCTCAGCGTCGGAGTTCGGGCGCTGACCGGAACACCAGACGGCCCCATGGCACTCCACCTCGGAGTGCTGATCGTCTATTCCCTCGGTCTCGTGGTCTTCGGGCTCGTGATCTCCCGTCGTGGTCAGGGCAGCGGGAGCTTCTTCGTCGCGGACCGCTCGTTCGGGGCCGGTATGATCTTCTCGACCTTCCTGGCGGCCAACATCGGCGCGGGCTCGGTGATCGCCGCATCAGAACTCGGTTACGAGGCGGGTCTGTCCGCCTGGTGGTACGTAGGCTCGGCGGGAATCGGGCAGGTCATCTTCGCCTTCTTCGTGGGACCTCGATTGTGGCGCGCCGTGAAGAAACACGGGCTGTACACCGCGGGCGACTATCTCGAACTGCGGTACGGCTACGCGGTTCGCGCGATGGTCGTGTCGATCCTCTGGCTGGGAACCCTCGCAATCCTCGCAGCTCAGCTCATCGCCATGTCACAGATCCTCGAGTGGGTGATCGGCATGCCCCGCTGGGTAGGGGCCACCCTGGGTGCCGTCGTCATGGTGATCTATTTCACCGCCGGAGGCCTCCTGACCACCGCATGGGTCAATCTGGTTCAGCTCTCGGTGCTGCTCGTTGGCTTCCTTGTCGCCATCCCCATCGCGGTCATGAATGCGGGAGGCGTGGAGGCCGTGCTCGCTGCCGCCCCATCGAATCCGGAGTTCATGAGTCCCGTTGCCTTCGCGGGAATCATCATGTTCGTGATCCTGATGCCCTCGTTCGTCGTGTCGCCCGGTCTGGTCCAGATGGGATATGCGGCTCATGACGAGCGGTCGCTGCGGAAAGGGGTCGCGCTTCAGGCACTGGCGCTGCTGGCCTTCGCATTCGTTCCGATGTCGGTCGGTATCATCGCACACAGCTTCGATCCGAACCTGACGAACGGGGCATACGCAGTGCCGACCGTGTTGACCCTGGGGCTCCCCCCGCTCCTCGGGGCACTGGCCCTCGCCGCCGTCTTTTCGGCAGAGGTCAGCTCGGCCGACACCGTATTGTTCATGCTGTCCACGTCCCTCTCACAGGACATCTACAAGCGCTACATCGCACCGGAGGCGACCGATCGAGAGGTTCTTCGGGTGGCTCGATTCGCGGCGGTGCTCGGTGGAACCGGGGGGCTGCTGCTGACGCTGCGCTTCGACAGCGTGCTCGATACGATCACGATCTTCTACGCGATCATGAGCGTGAGCCTGTTTGTGCCTCTTCTGGCCGGACTGTATACACGCCGGCCCGGAGTGCCGGAGGCCGTAGCCGCCATCGGCGTCGGTGTGACAACTCTGATTGCGGTGTCGCTCGCGGGTGAGGCCGGAATCGTGTCCTCGAGCTTCGCCCGAAGCGCCACCGGCATGGGTATCGTGGCTTCAGCGCTCGTCTTCGCACTCATCTTCGTGGTCCGGGATCGCACCGGCGGGACATCGGAGGAATCCCGTGCCTGAGAACAACCCCTATCCGCTCGAGCCCACGCCTGACGAGATGCGAGCGATGCTCGAGCAGGTGACCGACCGTATCATCGATCACATCACGTCCGTTGGGGATCAGCCAGCTTCGTACGAGACCGACGGCCGGGCGGTCGCTCGCGACTTCGCAGAACCCGCACCCGCTGAGGGGACCGACTTCGCGGGCCTCCTCGACCGGATCTTCGACGACGCAGTCCCTCATTCGTTCAACACAGCGGGGCCAGGCTACCTGGCGTACATCCCCGGTGGCGGAGTCTTCCCGTCCGCAGTGGCGGACCTGATTGCAAATGCGATCAACCGCTACGTGGGCGTGTGGGTTGCGGCACCAGCCCTCGTGCAACTCGAGTTGAACGTGATCCGCTGGTTCTGCGAGGCGGTCGGCTACGGAGCGGGCAGCGGGGGCGTGCTGACCAGTGGGGGATCGCTCTCCAATCTGACCGCGATCGTCACCGCACGTCGCGAGCGATTCGGTGACGATTTCTTTCATGGGGTGATCTACACCTCGGACCAGGCGCACCACTCCGTCCGAAAGTCGGCAGTCCTCGCGGGATTCGCAGAGTCAGCCGTCCGGCAGATCCAGACCAACGCCCACCAGGAGATCCGAATCGATCGCCTCGAGGCAGCCATGGCTGAGGATCGAGCGGCTGGGCGAACCCCGTTCCTGATCGTAGGGAGCGCGGGCACCACGAACACCGGCGCGGTCGACGACCTGACGGCCCTGGCCGACCTCGCGGACCGCGAGAGTCTCTGGCTTCATGTGGACGGAGCGTACGGCGGCTTCTTCGCCCTGACAGAGCGCGGCAAAGCCGCGATGGCCGGCCTAGAGCGGGCCGACTCGATCACGCTGGATCCGCACAAAGGGCTCTTCCTGCCGTACGGCTCGGGGGCCCTGCTCGTGCGCGATGAGGGGGCACTACGCCGTGCCCACGCGACGTTCGCCGACTATATGCCGGTCATGCAGCACGACGCCGACTTCGTCGACTTCTGTGATTTGTCTGCCGAGCTGTCCCGGGATTTTAGAGGACTACGAATCTGGCTACCCGTAAAGCTCTTCGGCCTGGACGCGTTCCGAGAGTCACTGGATGAGAAGCTCGATCTCGCCTGCTGGACGGCGGAGCAGATCCGCGAGATCCCCGAGCTGGAGATCGTCAGTGAGCCACGCCTCTCGCTGATATCGTTCCGGCTGAGAGAGGACGACGGTGACCACGAGACACGCGCACTTCTGCATGCGATCAACGCGCGCCAGAATGTCTTCGTGACGGGTACGATGGTCGACGGACGCTTCGCGATACGGATCTGCGTCCTCTCGTTCCGAACACACATGGACCGCATGGAGCTGTGCGTCGAGGACATTCTTGGGGCTCTGTCCGAGGTCCTGAGCGCCCGCTAGCGCTCAGGGCAGCAGCACCACCTTGTTCCACCCCGGCTCCCGGGCCGCGAATCGCTCGTACGCCTCGACGCCTTCCGAAAGTGGCAGTCGGTGCGAGATCATCCCCGCGATCTTGTCCTGCTCGCGTAGTGCGAGGTCGAGCGAGTCCGGCATGTAGTGGCGAGCGGGACAGCGCCCCGCAGCGTAGGAAAAATTGCGGTCGTACAGCTCGCCCGGTGAAAGGGTGAGGCAAGGTTCGGTGTGCACGCCAAGCGCCCCGATCCGCCCTCCGTGACGAAGAAGATCCGCCGCGAGCCTCGTCGCGCCCTCATTCCCGACCGCCTCGATGGCAGCATCGGCACCGCGGCCGTCGGTGTGCTCGTCCACGACCGCTCGAGGCTCCCCTGTCTCGAAATGTGCCGGAATCGCCCCGAATACCGCGGCAGCCTCGAGCCGGGAGGGCACGCGATCGACGGCGACAACTACCTCTGCACCACGATCGAAGGCCGTGAGAATCGACAGAAGACCGACCGGCCCGCACCCGATCACGACCACGACGTCACCGTCCGACACCCGCGCGATATCTGCACCGAACGAAGCGGTCGAGAGGATGTCCCCAGACAGCAGCGCCACGGCTTCATCGAGCCCTTCTGGCACCGCGACGAGGGTCGCGTCCGCGTGGGGCACTCTGACATACTCAGCCTGGCCTCCATGCAGCCCCTGCCCTCCTTCGACCCAGCCGAGAAGCTGGCCGGAGGTGCACCGTGCGGTCAGTCCGGACTGACAGTAGAAGCAGATGCCGCAGTTCGTCGTGAATGGTGCGACCACTCGGGCGCCTGCCGTATGCACGCGCACATCTGGCCCGGCCTCGACGACCTCACCCACGGGCTCGTGACCCATGACGGTTCCCACGTCGAGGCCTACCTCGCGACCGAAATACGGGTGCAGGTCCGAGCCGCAGACTCCGGCGACGGTGACGCGCACGATGACATCGGTATCGGCGACGAGCTGAGGATCGCGAACATCCTCGTAGGCGAGCTGTTCAATTCCCTGAAACGTGATCGCCTTCATGGTCGTGCCTCCGTAATGATCAGGCGCGAGCGGTCGCCTTCAATGTCGGGTCTGCCCGCCACATGAGCCGACGCACCATGAGCACCGAGGTGACCGTCGCGGCGAGTCCACCCGAAAGGATTCCGATCCATACGCCCTCGATGGACTGTCCGACAACACGGACGGCGAAGAATGCTGTCGGCACCCCAATGATCAGGACGCGCAACGTTGTGATCATCAACGCCGGAAATCCATGGCCGAGGCCCTGGAGGAGTCGGCCCGTCGTCATTCCAATGGCCATCATCGGGTATGCAAAGATCATGTAGCCGAGATACGTGGTCCCGATCTCGATCGCGAGAGGATCATCGGTGAAGATTCGAACGATCACATCGGACGAAAGGAACGCCACTCCTCCGATGATCGCCGCCAGCGAGATCGCCCAGCGATAGGTGTACAGGGCGGTAGAGCGAACCAGATCGATCCTGCCCGCACCTGCGAACATTCCGACGACGGTCACGGCAGCACCCGCGAGGCCGAAGATCGGGAGTACCACGATCATGTCGACCTTCGAGGCCGCGCCGTACGCCGCAACGGCCACCGAACCAAAGTCGGACAGCAACCAGTTGTACAGCATGGTGCCGACAGACATCACGATCATCGAGGCGGCGATCGGTACGGCGAGAGCAGCGAGCGGAGCGAGCACTACCGGTCGGGGCACGAAGGCACGTGCGCGCAGTCGGACGAATGCCCTCTTCCGCTTCGCGAGCAGGACTGAAAAGGATGTCACAGAGATGAGCACGGAGACGACGGTGGCAAAGGCAGCGCCACGCAGCCCGAAGTCGAGCACCAGGATGAAGAGAGCGTCAAAACCGATGTTGGCGACGGTTGCGACCGTCAGCACGATCATTGGCGTCTTCGCGTCCCCTTCACCGGTCAGAATGGACCGCAACACCGAAGAGACGAAGAAAAGCGGCATGAACAGCGCGAGCACCTGGAAGTACTCCCAGCCGAGCTCCGCCACCCGTTCTTCTGCACCGAGTAGTTCCAACATCGCCGGTCCCGCGACCAGACCTATGCCGCCGAAGCCGAGACCGAGGAGCGCTCCAGTACCGATCGCTGTGCCGGCGGCCGCATCGGCAGCATCCGCATCTCCGCGGCCGACCGCCTGAGCGATGAGCGCCGTGACGGCCGTGCCCAAACCCATGGTCAGCGCCATCGTCAGGAAGAAGAGCGGCGCCACGAAGGTCGCCGCCGCGAGCGCCTCTGTGCCCAGCGTACCGATGAACGCAGTGTCCGCAATCAGGTAGGTCGTGTGGACCGTCATGCCCGCGATCATGGGGAGTGCCATAATCCAGAGCGCTCGGCGCGGCGCGTCGAGAAACTCCTCGAGGCGGTCTGAGCGAGTCGTGGTGCCGGACGCGCTCATGGTGGCGTCAGTCTGGGGGCAGGCTTAAAACGGAAGACCGTCGTCCCCGTCGTCCACGTCCGCGGGAGGCTCGGGCCAAGGCTCGTCGCCCGACGACGGAGCGGCAGCAGCACCGGGCTGATCGCGGCTGACCTTCCAGGCCTTCACGTCCGTGTACCAGCGCCCGTTGTACTCACGGCTCTGAATGTCTACGTGGGCCGTGACGGTCTCTCCCTTCTTCACCCCGAACTTGTCGATGTTGTCGCCCCATTGAATGATGGCGACTTGCTTCGGGTATTGGCCTGGAACTTCGACGACAAACTGCTGTTTTCGCCACGTCCCGTTCTTTCCCTGACCGGACTCTTCCTGAAGTATGTCGATGACTTCGCCGGTGATCGTGATGTCCATGCCTGATGGTGGGTTGTTCGTTCGGGCGCGGCGCGCTGGATGGAGGCACCGCTGAAGGTCCGAAAGCCTGTCGAAAAGGGGCTCCGAGCGCCAGAGGCAACTCTATCCCACTTAGGGCCCCCAATGACATACATTTGAAATCTGATCGAATCGATCGTCCATTCTCCGCCAACATCGACCCCCGGGGCACCCGTCCAGTGAGTACCTTCGAAGAGCAGCTTGAAAAGATCCGCAGTGCCCCCGGTTTTATCGCAGCCCTGGACCAGAGCGGAGGAAGTACGCCGCGCGCGCTGGCCTCCTACGGGATCGGCGAGGACGAGTGGTCCGGCGAAGACGAGATGTTTGATGCTGTTCACGCCATGCGCACACGGATCGTGACCATGCCGGCGTTTGATGGCGACCGGATCCTCGGTGCGATTCTCTTCGAAGGCACGATGGACCGTGATGTGGAGGGACACTCGACGGGTACGTACCTCTGGGCTACCAAGCAGGTCGTACCCTTCCTGAAGGTCGACAAGGGACTGGCCGCGATCGAGAACGGCGTCCAGCTCATGAAGCCAATGCCCACCCTCGATGCGACGCTCGAACGTGCTAGAGCTCTCGGTATCTTCGGTACCAAAATGCGTTCCGTGGTGAAAGAGGCGAACGCCGAGGGGATACAGGCGATCGTCGACCAGCAGTTCGAGGTCGGGAAACAGATCATTGGCCACGGTCTGGTGCCGATCCTGGAGCCCGAAGTGGACATTCACTGCCCCGAGAAGGCGGAGGCTGAGAAGCTTCTGCTCGACCGTCTCATGGCCGGCCTCCACGCCCTCGACGACGACCAGAAGGTGATGCTCAAGCTGACACTACCCGAGGTCGACGGATTCTACACCCCGTGCATCCAGCATCCGAACGTGGTGAAGGTCGTCGCACTCTCCGGCGGGTACTCTCGTG
>JAKMDG010000280.1 GCA_022428035.1 Longimicrobiales bacterium | reverse complement strand
ATCGGGTGGTGGTGATCGAACAGAACCGAGACGAGCAGCTTCGCAAGCTGATCACCATCGAAACGAACTGCCCCAAGGACAAGCTCCTGTCGATCACCTACTACGGCGGCCAGCCGCTCAGTAAAGGACACGTGCTCGACGGGCTGGCCGAGTGGATTCCCGAGCTGGCCGGATCCGAGCCGGGCGAAGATACGTCGGGTGGCGACGTCGAACCCGATCCCCTGATCGCGGACGCTGCTTCATGAGCTACATCAAGAAACCGGCTGCTCGGCATCCCAAGATGCCGACGAACGCCATCGGCCTGACCCCGCGTGACTATGAAGGATCAATGTCTACGCTGTGTGCAGGGTGCGGCCATGACTCGGTGACCGCGGCCCTGATTCAGGCGTTCTTCGAGCTCGCCGTGGAGCCGCATCGGCTGGTGAAGATCTCCGGCATCGGATGTTCGGCGAAGACACCAACGTACTTCGTGAGCGAGGCGCACGGTTTCAACTCTGTGCACGGCCGTATGCCTTCGGTGGCTGCGGGCGCGAACGCGGCTAATCGAGACCTGCTGTATGTGGGCATCTCCGGAGACGGCGACTCTCTTTCGATCGGGCTGGGCCAGTTTTGCCACGCGATCCGGAGGAACGTGAACCTCCTCTACGTGCTCGAGAACAACGGCGTCTATGGTCTTACCAAGGGTCAGTTCTCGGCATCGGCTGACATCGGGAGTCTCTCGAAGGGCGGTGTGGCTAACCGACAGGGGCCGATTGACCCGGTGAACCTGGCCCTCTCACTAGGCGCGACATTCGTCGCTCGCTCCTTTTCAGGTGACAAGGATCAGCTGGTCCCGATCCTGATGGCGGGTATGCGGCATCAGGGGTTCGCCTTCATTGACGTGATTTCGCCGTGCGTCACCTTCAACGATCACAGAGGGTCGACCAAGAGCTACGCGCACACGAGAGCTCATATGCACGAGGTCATCGAAACGGACTTCGTCCCGCTGAGGGCCGAGATCCGGACGAAGTACGACGAGGGTGAGGTGAAGGCCGTGATGCTTCATGACGGCAGCACTGTGCGGCTTCGCAAGACCGATCCCGACTACGATCCTTCGAACCGGCGGGCCGTGCTCGACTATCTGGGTGCCACGGCGGCACGGGGCGAGGTAGCCACCGGGCTGCTGTACATCGAGGGGACCAACGAAGACATGCATTCTTTTGAGAACACGGTCGAACGGCCGCTGGTCGATGTGCCGTACGATGTTCTGTGCCCCGGGTCAGCTGCTCTCGACGCGATTCAGGAGGAGTGGCGATGATGTCGATTCGGTTGTGGGTGCGATCTTTCCCGCTCGTAGCGGTCATCTGTGGGGTGACGTCGGTGGGGTCGGATGCCCAGGTTACAGGGCGCGACCTGACGCACGCCTTGGATTCCGCCGCGCGGGCTCATGTCGAGAGCGTCATCGTGCCGGGAGTCTCGGTGGCTGTGGTGCGCGGCGGTGAGGTGCTACTTCAGGGCGGCTA
Source organism: Longimicrobiales bacterium (assembly GCA_022428035.1). Lineage (GTDB taxonomy): Bacteria > Gemmatimonadota > Gemmatimonadetes > Longimicrobiales > Gaopeijiaceae > UBA2589. The sequence goes on along the minus strand of JAKMDG010000280.1, from coordinate 26,421 downwards.
CGGCTTCGTGGAGCTGGAGTGGGGTGTGCAGACGCCGCTTGCGGGCAATGCGTCGTACCAGATCGGTTCGGTTACAAAGCAGTTCACGGCGGCGGCGATCCTTCTCCTGGGAGAAGAGGGTAAGCTCGACCTGGACGCCGACTTCACCCAATACATCGACTTCGACAGTCAGGGGCGCACGGTATCCGTGCGCCGCCTACTCGATCATACATCGGGGATCCGGAGCTACACCGAGATGGACGTCTTCGGTGAGCTGTCGGTCCTCGACCTGCCGCGCGATACCCTCGTACGACTGGTCGAGGCTGAACCGTTCGACTTCGAGCCCGGGACAGCACAGATCTACAACAATTCGGCGTTCTTCCTGCTCGGGCTCATCATTGAGTCGCTGAGCGGGCAGAGCTACGAGGACTTCGTTGAAGAGCGTCTGTTCGATCCCGCGGGCATGGTAGACTCGTATTACTGCCACGAAGCCCTCATGCGCGATCGTCGCGCCCACGGCTATGATGCGGTCGGCCCCGAGCGGCTGATCCGGGCCCGCTACATCGATCATGCGTGGCCATATGCGGCCGGCTCACTATGCTCGACGGTGGGTGACCTCGTCGAATGGAACCGCGCGCTCCATGGCGGGCGACTCCTGAGCGATGCTTCGTATAAAGAGATGATGACCGCTCGACCGCTCGAGGATGGTTCGATCATTGGGTACGCCATGGGCATCGGCGACGAAATGCGTGGCGATACGCCCGTCAGCGCTCATGGTGGAGGCATCAATGGTTTCGTGTCTCAACTCGCCTGGTACCCGGAGCACGACCTGAGCATCGTGGTCCTGCAGAACTCGACAGCACCTCCAGGTGCTGGGGCCCTGGCCGCAGCCTTTGCCGATCTGGTGCTGGGTCCAGAGCCGGAGCCCGTCGCCGAGCCGTACGCTGGCTCTCTGGCTGAACTGGAAGGAACCTATCGAGGGATCTCTCGTGGCCGCATGATGGAAGTGGCCGTTCGTGAGAACGGCGGCCGACTCGAGTTTTCCGAGGAAGAGGACGACGCTCCCGTCGTGCCGACCCACGTCGGTGACCTTACGTGGGCCTCTGGGGGGGTGCGGTACATCTTCCGCCGCGTCGGAGGCCAAGTCAGTGAACTCAGGGTCTCTGCAGGGTCCGCTCATTACGTGCTGGAGCGGATGGGCTCCTGAGGTGGGTGCTCGGCGCAACTAAGCCGTGACTATGACGTACACGTCAGTATCTATGTAGCTCTGCGCACCACGTCGGTGGTACGACGAACTTCGCACGGACTTCTCATGGTACGTCTGGTCCTCGATCCCCGTTGGCTTATCTCGGCGCTTGTCGTCGTGGCCACGACCAGCACAGATCCCCTGCATGCACAGGTGGAGATGTCCGCTGAGGCTCCACCCCCTGTGGCTTATCTCCAGGGTCAGGTCATCGACAGCATCTCGGGAGAGCCGATACCGGGCGTTCTCATACGGCTAGACAGTGGACATGAGGTGTTTACCGACCGCCGGGGCCGCTTTGAGTTCAAGGATCTGCCGGAGGGGAAGCGGCTTCTCGCGATGATGACGGGAGACTGCCGCATCACGTGGGGTCACGTGACCGTTGTTCAACGCTTCCCGCGCGACGTCGAGTTCCGCCTGCCCGCAGTTTTTGGAGCGAAGGCCCAGGAGGATCGCCGGGACGCGGAGGAACGACAGCGGTCCACGGGCCGGAGGCTCGAAGCGCACGAGATCGAGGGCATGAATGCGCGCAACGTCATGGAGCTCATTCGACGGCTGGCACCGAATATGGTAGGTCCCATGCCTGGAGACGTGGGTGCGACTGCCAGCTTCCGCTCCGCACGTGGTCGCTCAACTGCGGTCGCTGATCCCCCAGTCCTGCTGATCGACGGGGTCCGCACGCCCGGTGCTGAGGGAACGCTGTCTCAGATGCGCCCGAATGAGGTGGAGTCGATCGAGGTACAGCCCGGAGCAGCCGCCGGATGGGAGTACGGATCTGCTGGTGCAAGCGGAGTGATCAAGGTCACCCTCAAGAAGGGGCTCGCCTCCGGAGCTTCCGAACGTCCCATCGCGTCGGTTTGCATCGTACCTGCCTTTCCCGGGAGCTGAGTCATTTGTTTCCGGTGGCTGCGCTCACAGCCAAACGGACGGTGGATTCTGGCAGGTGCAGGCCTCGCAGCTTCTGCGTAAACATCTTGACTTTGGCTTGTCGGCTCCGTAAAACCTATCCCTTGGGATGATGTTGGGAGGAGTGGGTTCAAGTACCTAGAGTTCATTGAGGAGGTCTCATGGCTCTACGGACGTTCGTACAGAGCTCCGTAAAAGCTGCGCGCAATCTTGCGATCGCATTGGCTTTTGCGGCGTTCAGCGCGGTTGGAGTGGCTGCGCAGAATACCGGAACGGTTACCGGACTGGTCCGCGATGCCGCGTCCTTGGCGCCCCTAGCGGGTGCTCAGGTTGCGGTTGAAGGCACCGGTATTGGTGGCCTGGTTAACAACGTTGGACGATTCCTGCTGCTGAATGTGCCAGCGGGAACACAGACGGTGAACGTCACGATCATCGGCTACGGCGCCGGTTCTCAGACGGTCAGCGTCACTGCGGGTGGCACCGCCACCCTGGATTTCGAGATGCGTGAGCAGGCGCTCTCTCTCGAGGGCGTGATCGTGACCGGTACCGCGGGTCAGGCACGTCGTCGTGAGGTGGGTAACTCGATCGAGTCGATCGGCTCCAGCGACATTGGAGTCGCTGCGATCACTGACGTCTCAAACGTGCTCCAGGGCCGTGCGGCTGGTGTTTCCATCACCGGTACGGATGGACAGGTGGGCGCTGGGTCCGAGATTCGGATTCGCGGCAACAGCTCGATCTCTCAGAGCAACCGCCCGCTGATCTACATCGACGGTGTCCGCATGGAGAACAACAGCCTCATGCAGGCTGATGAGGGCGCTGCGGGTACGATGGCCATTGATGGCATCAACCCGAACGACATCGACCGCATCGAAATCGTGAAGGGCCCTGCGGCCACGACGCTCTACGGCACGGAAGCCGCGGGTGGCGTGATCCAGATCTTCACGAAGCGTGGCTCCGCTGGTGCGCCGGCATGGACGCTGACCGTCGATGGCGGTCAGTCGGTCATGGGTCACCAGGGTCCGTTGACGGACTCTGATGTCAAGGTGATGGCCAATGCCTTCACCGAAAACAACCTCGACGTGTACCCGACGGGTGACTTCGATGTCGATTACCTGCTCCCGAGCGGGGACATCGGCAACAACAATGGCCTGCGTCTCAACGACTGCGCCTCGGGCGTGAACATGAGCGCGCTCTACCCGTCGATCAACAACTACGGTGCAGAGCCTGGTTGTCCCGAGAGTGGGTCCTGGTTCCGTGACGCGTACATGCAGCGTTACAACCTGAGCATCCGTGGCGGTGGCGAGACAGCGACGTACTTTGTGTCCGGTCGCTATGCCGATGAGAATGGCGTTGTCGATCCGCAGGGTCAGGACAGCTACAACCTGCGCGCGAACGTACAGTTCCAGCCGTTCGACGGGCTCGACGTCAGCCTGAACAACATGTACACGAAGCGGAACATCAGCTGGATCCCGAACGGCAACAACGCGTCGGGCCTGTTCCTCAACGTGCTGCGTGGTGAGCGTGGGTACACGCCAGACAACGACGACTCGCTCGTCTTGTTCAACGACATCCTCACCAACCAGTCGCAGTGGGTGACCTCTGCATCGATCGGTTGGTCCCCGACGGCGGACTTCTCGCACCGCCTCAACTTCGGGATGGACTACACGTACGTCGACTTCGTCGATTTCAAGCCGTACGACAACTACGAGAACCCGCTGGGTGATCGTGAGAACGACACGTACAACGACCGCAACATGACCTTCGACTACAACGGATCGTGGCGGACGGATGTCACGGACGCTGTCTCCTCCTCGTTTTCATGGGGTGGTCAGGTCTATGAGGAGTACAGCTGGCAGCTGAACGGCTTCGACTCCGACTTTGCAGGTCCCGGTGAGCAGCTGCTTGGTGACGGTACCGATCCGGGCATCAACGAGAACCGCCTCACGGTTCGCTCCGGTGGATTCTTCCTCCAGGAGCAGATCGGGTTCGGCGATCGTCTCTTCCTCACCGGTGGTGTTCGCTGGGATGGCTTCTCCACATTCGGTGAGGGCTTCGGCCTCGCCGCGTATCCGAAGGTCGCCGCAGCGTATACGATCTCTGACGAGAGCTTCTTCCCGGACATCGGGGTGGACGCGCTTAAGCTGCGTGGAGCGTGGGGCCGTTCCGGCCGTGCGCCAGGTGCGTTCGATGCTGTGAAGGTGTACGAGGCTACGCAGGCTGACGAGGTTATTCCGGCTCTGATTATCGGTAACCTCGGGAACGCTGACCTCGGTCCTGAGGTCTCTGAAGAGATCGAGCTCGGGTTCGAGACGTCCTTGTTCGAAGGTCGTGCGTCGATCGACTTCACGTACTTCGATCAGACCACGACGGACGCCCTCATCGGCGTCGCGGAAGCACCGTCCTTCGGTACCGAGGAGCAGACACTGCGCAACCTCGGTGAGACGACTAACACCGGGTATGAGGCGATTTTGAACGTGACGCCTCTTCGTACGGACAACCTCGACTGGAACGTGAACTTCTCTTACTCGCACAGCGAGTCTGAGATCACGGATTTGGGCCCGCTCGAAAACGCGGGCTTCAACCTCCAGCTCGGATTCCCGATCGGCGTCGAGTATGACGACGTCGTCATGAACCCGGGTCAGGTCGGAGCGGCTTCCGACGCTGAGACGCAGGTTCTCGGTGTGGTTTTCCCGACGGACATTATGGCCATCGGTACGCGGCTGACGTTCAATCAGTCGCTGACGCTGGACCTGCTGGCAGAAAGCCAGATGGGTCATGTCCGTGGCATTGGGATCGGCTGGGCGACGGCGCGTCGTGAGACGTGGCCCGCGTGCTTCGGTATCCAGAACGAGTTCAACAACAACGGGAACACCAACCTCACCCCGCAGCAGGTCAACACCTGCGTGCCTGGTCAGATCGACTGGGGCATGTGGACACAGAACGCGGACTTCATCAAGCTCCGCTCGGCCTCGCTGTCCTACCGTCTTCCGGACGATCTCGTCCCGGGAACGCGTAGCGTCAGCCTCGCGCTGCAGGGTAAGAACCTCTGGCAGAGCACGGACTACCAGGGCCTCGATCCTGAGGCCACGGACCGTGGTCTTGACCGTGGTGAGTACGCATTCGAGTACTACAACATGGCTCCGCCGCGGATTCTCATCCTGAACCTGACGGTGAACTTCTGATGAATCACTGGATGAGAAGGGCCGGAGTTCCGGCAGTGGCCGCGTTTGCGGTCGTCCTCTCGGGGTGTGATCTCGAAGTTCTTAACCCCGGAGCGATTCAGGACGGGGATTTGAACACTCCCGAGCTGATGCCTGTGCTCGTCGCAGGTGTATCAGCTGAGTACAACGATGTGCAGGACAACTACGCGTTCGATATCGCGCGTTTGACCGATGAGGCCGCTGGTACGGGGTCTTATGGATCGACGCAGGATTTTCGGACCGGTTTCTATACCGACCAGGACGCCGAAGGCGACTGGGAGCAGATGCATGAGGCTGCGTGGGCCGCGGACCAGGCATGGACTCGCCTGCAAGAGGTCCTCGAAGGTGCGGAGAACACGTCCGAGAACGGTGCTCGCCTGTTCGTGTACCGTGGTCATGCCTTCATGCGTCTGGGTGAAGCGTACTGCAACGTCGCGTTCGACGTTGGTCCGTCCGAGCCACGCTCGGCGGCTTTCGCTCGAGCAGAGGGTGCATTCAATCAGGCCCTCACCATCGCCACCGCTGCGAATAGCACGCAGTGGAGACTGGCCGCTCTTATGGGGCTAGCTCAGGCAGAGTTCGGCAAGGCGGTCGAAGGCACAGGCTCATGGGCTGCCGCGTCTGGAGCAGCGCAGACTGCGCTCTCCGCGATCACTGCAGCGGGTGAGGACGCGGGCTATGCTGACAACGCGATCTATGCCCAGGGTGCGAACCAGAACATCATCTGGCAGGAGACGTGGGGTCGCGCCGAGATCGGCGTGTACCGTACGCTTGCTCAGGCCATGCATGAAGGTCCTGACGCTGATCCCCGTACCGCGTTCACGAAGTGCGGTGAGTGGGATGATCTGGCTTCGGCATATCCGGACAACATTCCGGGTGGCGTGACGAAGACAGGGAACTGTGATGGTGACGGTTCCGGTGCCCAGCAGGGCGCTGATGGTGACCACGCGCACTATCGTCAGGATCGCTACGACGATCGTGGGTCCGACATCCCGAGGGCTTCGGCTCTGGAGATGTACATGATCATGGCGGAGGCTGCTATGGTCGCGGGGGACTACGCCACGTTCATCGGGCACATCAACACAGCCCGCGCGCACTGGGGTCTCGGTGCGCTCGCTGCTCCCACGGAGATGGGTGCGCTGCTCCAGTGGCCGTATACCCAAGAGGACGTGACGGATGCAAACTCCGGAACGGCTCTCGCGATCCTCGATCGTGAGCGGTATGCAAACCTCTGGATGCAGGGTAAGCGGCTGTACGACATGGAGCGGTGGAACCATCCGTTCCTGACGTCCTCGGGTTGGATCACAGGCAGCACGTCTGTAGCGGATCGGGTGTCTTGTTTCCCGATGCCTCGGAATGAGTGCCAGCTGAACCCGAACTTGCAGGGCGATCCGGTTTGCGGTTGATATAGCCGGGTAGCTTAGCAGGGCAGTACCGACGGCCCCCATCGGCGAAAGCCGGTGGGGGCTCGTCACTTTTTGGCCGCTGCAGCGTATGATCTATAGGAGCGAAGTGGAGGGAGGCTGCATGATCCGGGTCCGTCGGGGCACTCACAATTGGGCGCCAACACAGCTTTTGTCGGACCGGTGGTGTCGCTCCGTCGCCTGGCTGCATGGTGTTGCGACACTGTTCAGCGCCGTGTCTTTGATTGTCGGCTCACTCAGTCCGCTCCAGGCACAAACCGTGCGGGGGCGCGTCTTGGACATGGAGACGCGCGAGCCGGTCATGTTGGCATACGTCGGGTTGATCACCCAAGGTGAGAGCATGGCTGTCGCCGCGCTTGCGGACACGGACGGGTTCTTCGAGGTGACCGCGCCCGATCCGGGTCCCTATTTCGTTTACATCTCGCGCACCGGGTATGAAACGATGATGGACGGCGTCTTTGAGCTAGGAGAGGATGGAGTGTTCGACGTCCAGATTGGTCTGAAACCGTTGCCGATCGAGCTCGAAGAGGTCGTCGTGGAGGCCGACATGGGCCCTATGAGCTTCCTGGAGCGGCATGGTTTTTACGAACGGGCGATCGGCGGACGTGGCGTGTTCATGGTCCGAGAAGAAATCGAGCGTGTCTCCATCCACAAAGTGTCAGACGTCTTCCGACGGACTCCCCTGCTCGACATCGATGAGTCCCGCCCCATGACCGGTGGTGGGCGCGTCTTCCAGAATCCTGAGATCCGGATCATTCGAAATGGTCAGTACTGTTCACCGACGCTGTATATCGATCGACACGTCGTGCACTCGGGGGCAAATGGAGGAGTTCGACCCGATGACTACGTGACCGCGCCCGAGATTGATGCGATCGAGGTCTACACCCGGCCCAGTGAGGTTCCCGTCGGGTTCGACGAACTGAACAACTGCGGAGTCATTCTCATTTGGACCCGCACTCGCTGACGCCGACGTTTGGTCGTTCGCATAGGATCACGAATGACCTAGAAGCGGTAGTCGTTGCCCTTGCCTGTCACCAAAAGGGCGATGACGGCCACCGCACCGACGATCATGCCGCCGACGATCGCAGACGTCGGACCTGCGTTGAGGGATCGCACGAGAACACCGCGTAGTTCCGTGATCGGAATGAGGCGGGTTTCAGTCGTCAGGCTCTCGCCTGAGCCGTTTGCCCCGATGAGTGACAGTGAGGACGGCGTCCACGTTGCCTCCAGGATCTCATCGTACTGCACGACCTCTTCGGTCGTGCCGTCCGTGATCACGACCCCCCGGATGCTCAGGGCCTCACGCTCTGGCTGAGTGCGGGGTACCGGGACGGTGGCGACGGTAAAGCATCCCGCCAGGAATGGAAGCACCAGGAAGAGGACGGTGAGACGGGTGGGCTTGTTCATGAGGCTTGGGGCAGAATGCTGTGAAGGTCGCCCCGAGAGGGCGAGAAAACTTATACGCGTACAGAGGCAGCGCAATTCGGTCCAACGCCTCTACCTGTACGACGCCGTGAGTGGGTCGTGTGTCACACGCTTTGTCAGCGGGACCCCATGAGCTCACGGATCTGATTCAAGGCCGCGTCTACTTTGAACTGAATTCCACGAACCCCCCGCTCGACCGACGCGCGGGTGGGGTCGCCCGAGACACCGCTGTCGGGACCCCCGCCCCGTGGGGCGAGCTTGTCGGTACGGATATGGCGAGGGTCCACCGCGAGCAGCTGAGAGGTATCGGAGATGCCTGCGTGGCCTCCGATGGTCTCAGGGGTCTCGCCCTGCTCGATGAGCCACTCCCGAAACCCGTTATTTCCGTAGTAATCGCCCACGAAGTGGACCTGAGCATCTTCTGAGCTCCACTCTTCATTGAGCATCTCGGCGACCTGTTCCATACCGTTTTGGTTTCCGCCGCTATCCCCGATCATGACGATATCGGTGAAACCATGCACGGCCAGGCTACGAGCGGCGTACTCGAGGAGCTTCATATAGAACTCCTCGGGGAAGGTGATCGTGCCTGCCTTCGACATGTGGCCTCGGGTCGGGTTGTTCACGTCCCCCTCGGGCACATACGTGACAACGGGCGCGACAAGAGTCTGACCGAGTTCACGAGCGATCATCGCGGAGGCGTGATTGATGATGAACTTGTGCTTACCCAGAACCATGTGAGGTCCATTCTGCTCCGTTCCCGCGGTAGGAATGATGATGGTCGTCGTGCCCGAGTCGATGGCGGCCCGCACCTCAGTCCATGTCAGCTCTTCGAGAAAGAGGGACGGCAGGTCAAGGCCCTGAGCTCCGACCGGAGCGGCGGCGGCTCCTGCGAGGGCCACGAGGGCGAGCGTTGAGCGAAGTAGATGAGTCGGGCGAATCATGGGGACGTCCCGGGGGGATTGCGGGTGGACCAGAGGCGTACGGAGCACGACAGGTGGCAGACTAGGCGGGGGTGTCCCAGACTCGCAAGGCCTTCGACCTTCCGGAAGCTCGGCACCGAGGACGCTTGTGAGGAGCTGTCCTACACGATTCAGGGAGGATGATCCGCAGCCTATGACCATGGTCGACTGGCTCCTCACGGAGCAGCTCGTTGAGATCTTCCAGGAGGCCCTCGCGAAGCGCCGGGGTCTCAATGCGGAATTGATTGCGCGAGACCCCTTCGGAGAGGCAGACGTCCTCGCCGGTGCGGGGACCGCTGTACGGATCGACGCGGGGGATGGAAGCGCATACGTCGTGACCCCACGCCGGGTAGCTCGCGTGGTCAGCGATGACGCATATGACCTCGTCGCATTTCCGGAGCTGGTCGGATACGACTGGATTTCTCCCGAGATGTCCGAGAAGGTCGCGTTGAAAGAGGATCACTTCGATCGGTTGTATCTGTATCCGCGAGATGCGCCTCCGATCGTCCTCGATCGACTGGGCGAGTCCGTCTATCCGCTGATGACCTTCCTGGGACGGGTACTCGAGTTTCAGTCGCAGAAGGTGCTGCTCAGAAAGCTCGATGATGATGTGGTGGAGCTTCTGGGACGGACTCTTCTCGCCGCCTCACGTGGACCCTTCTTGGAAGACGCGGAACTGGTGTCGATCCTCGGGCGTGGTCGGGAGTCCATGCGGGTCATCGCCGGCATGTGGCCCCGCATGAACCTTGCCGCGCCGGATCTGCGAGAGTTGCTCTCGAGGCTGGTGGATGTGCTGGTTCAGGGCGCGTCCGAGGGGCGCTGGCCTGATCAGGTGTGGGATGAGTGGATTCAGGACTCCCCGATGCGGCTGGAGACGGCGGTCGAGATCTTTCGACGGGTGTCGACGGGACAGGTCTGAGCGTTCCATCCTGCCCCGACCATCGGCACCGTGTGGCCCGCTGAGCTCAGGTCTAGCGGCGGCGGTTCTCGTACAGCCAGAGGCCACCGCCGCCGGTCCCCAGCACGATGTCGTCATCTCCGTCGGCATCAAGGTCGGCGAAGGCGGGTGCTGCGAACGATGTGTCGTCCAGGTCGACTCGACCGGTTTCCACGAACGACGGTGAGCTCGGTGAACCCTGGTTGGTGAAGAGGATCACCCCTTCACCCTCGGATCCGACGTAGAGGTCGAGGTCTCCGTCCCTGTCCGCATCACGGAGGACGGGCAGGCTGCGCCGACCGACGTCGAAGTCGCCGTACTCGTCGCTGACCAAAGAGAACTCCGCACGCTGCGGTGTGCCGATGTTCTCGTAGAAGTTGATCGTCCCCGAGCTTTCGCCGACGAAGAGATCGAGATCTCCATCGCCGTCGATGTCGCCTAGCGTCGGTGTCGCATTGCGGCCGCGTGTGAGGGCGACTGATGTCGAGTCGACGAAGCTCAGGGCGATGGATCCATCGGTAGCGTCGTTTCGGAAGAGACGCAGCTGATCGGACCACGTTCCGACGATTGCATCGAGGTCCCCGTCGGCATCCAGATCCCCGAAGGCGGGGATCAGGTGGTAGCCACCGCCCACGTCCATGTCACCGTCATAGCGGAAGAGGGGAGCACTTGGTGAACCGTCGTTGACGAGCCGGTAGAGCTTGCCGTTCTGGGTGTCACCCTGCTCGATCTTGTTGCCGACCAGCAGGTCGATGTCGCCGTCACTGTCCAGGTCGACCGGAATCGGAATCGTCTCCGCCCCGAAATCGATCGTCGAGAGGAAGCGCGACGTGCGGTGTTCGAAGAAGTCCGGCCGCGATTGCTCGATGTAGTGGAAGTTGTCCGCGGTCGTTGTGTTGGGGTTGTACGCTCCGCCCAGGACGCCCATGAGAAGGTCCTGGTCCCCGTCACCATCTACGTCTCCGACGGTTGGGGCGTTGTATCCGCTGGTGTGTACCGGCTCCTGCGTCGGGAAGGGAAGGGGCTCACCACGGAGGTTGGGTCGTGTGCGCGAGCCCGTGTTTTCCAGGTACAGGATGCCGGGCTCGAAGTAGTCGCCCCAGAAGAGGTCTTCGTCGCCATCATCATCGACGTCCCCGAGCGCCATCGTGTTCGCGCCGTGGAGGCTGCCGATCTGGGCGACGATCTCGATGCCCTCGAAGCGATCGGTGATCAACTCGAAGAGCGGTACGCCGTTCTCGTCGGTCCCGGTCTCTTCGTACCGGGTCACCGTGCCCTCGAGACGGCCGATGAGCAGGTCCATTCGTCCGTCGCCGTCGATGTCTGTGGCGTTGGGGATGTTCTGCCGATCGGAGAAGATCGCGCGGTCCTCGGTGTCACGAATGGTGTCGGCCGCCTCCACGAACCGCGCTACTTCACGGGTGCCATCGTTTCGGTAGTAGCGCACGTAGCTGAATGGCCGCTCCGCCAGCAGGTCGTGATCACCGTCCCGAACGAGGTCGACGACCCGGTACCACTCGCCCACCTCCAGATCCTGATACCGATCCGTGCGCCACTGGAACGGGACGTCCGCGCCCGGGACGTGTTCGAAGAACATCACACTCCCGGACGACTCCTGAAGGAACAGGTCTTCGTCGCCGTCCGCGTCAATGTCGATGAGTTGCGGACGAGGGATGTTGAAGCCGCCGAGGAACGGTTGGCCGATCGGCTGGCCTGCCTCGTCGACTACGGGGATACCGGTGATGTGTCGATAATAGCCTTCTCCCTGCGGGGAAGAGCCGAACACATCGACGGCTGCCTCGCCGGGTCCAGTCGCCTCTGAGACGCCCGCAGGCCCACTCATACCCGACGCGCATGCGGCCAGCACCACAGGCGTGAGGAGCGCGCCGAGTCGACGACTCACGTGCCTCAGTCTCCTGGGCTGCGGGACGGCGCCGACATCCCGGCTGCGTAGCGGCCGACTTCGACCACCGCGACTACCTCGTGCGTTCTGGTGTCGATGGCGACGACCGTGCCCGGCCGCCCCTCGCTACCGTCCGCAGGGTGATACGTACCTGCGACATTTCGCCCTGAGACGTATACCGTGGATCCGTCCGGCGAGACCGCAGAGCCGTGCGGCTCGACCAGCGCGGGATGCTCGACGACGTCCGTCACCGACCAGTTTTCTGTCTCCACCACGGTGACCGTATTGGCCGTCTGATTCGGAATCCATACATATCGGCCGTCGGGCGTGAATGTCGGGTGCCATGGCTGACCGCCAACATCCACGGAGTTCACTACTCGCGGCTCGTCACTGGTGAGATCGAAAATCAGAAGATCCCCAGTCATCTGCCCGCCACCGACCATCCAGTTGCCGTCTGGAGACACGGCGAACTGAACCAGCATGTGGTTCATGCCATCAAGGCCGAGCAGGTCGACGTTCTCGTCGCCGAGCGGTGCGTAGGCGATCGAGTTCTGGCCCAGGCTCGCCGCGAAGAAGCGATCCCCGTGGGTGTCGACGATCAGAGCGTGGGGGCGCGGGAAGAAGACGTCGACTTCTTCGATCTCCATCGTCGACCGATGCACGACACCGATGCGCTGCGGAGGATTCACGGCCGCCATCGATCGCCCGACGTAGAGCAGATCGGATTCCGGATCGAGACTCAACATGCCTGGCGTCTCGAAGTCCACGTCGCCGACGAGCCGGTTGTCCCGATCGAACTTCAGAACCTTGCCGGCTGCGATGAGTGAGACATACCAGTGGGAGCCATCGGGCTCGACGGCCGTATGGTGTGCCTTTGCCGTCTCGGAGTAGCCCATCGTCTTGAGGTCGACGGTCTCCACCAGCTCGTTCGTGCCCATGTCGATGACAGCGACGGTCACCTCTTCCTGACTGGCCACATACAGAAGGCTCTGAGCCTCGACCGCAGCGGCAGGGACCAGTGTCCCCACCGCTACGATCAGGGTGGTCAGTCGATGCGGCGCAAGCCGCCAGACATGCCGCGACATGGCGTCCACCATTACTGAGAGATCGTCCGCGGACGGTAGCGAACGATGAAGAGACCTTCATCCCCGCTGGTCACCGCGACGATGCCACTCTGGAAGTAGGGATAGTTCGACCACGAACCGCTCATCTGCGCATCGTCGCCACCGTAGGGCATCGTGTCGAACGAGCCGACCGGCACCGGGTTTTCCGGATCCGAGACGTCGAGCACCCGCAGGCCACTCTTGTAGTTCGACTGGTACATCGTGTTGCCCACGATGTAGAGGTTGTGGTCGGTGGCCGCTGTTTCGGCCATGAACTCGCGGGCGAGGATCGGATCGTCGAGGTCCTCGAGATCCCAGATCAGCGTCCGCGTGTTGGCGACGTTACCGCCGGTCTCGTCGAGCTCGTCACCCATGTAGAAGTAGCGGTGATCAGACGAGAGCCAGCCCTGGTGGGAATACGCGACGTTCGGGTACGTCGCCATGGCGACAGCCACCGGAGCATCCTTGTCCGTTACGTCAGCAATCGAGAGTGCGGTCTCGTTCGCGCCGAGGCAGATCTCACGACCCGCGTAGTCCTCGTCGGGGCCATGGTAGACAACACACTGCGCATCGTGTGAGTAGCCTGTCCGGTCACGACCCGTGGTCATGTCCTGAAAGCAGCCTGCGAACGTCGGGTTGACCGGGTCCTGGATGTTGATCATGTGGAGTCCACCACCACATGTCTCACCACCACCGCTGCTGCCCACCGAGTAGGCGAAGCCCGTCTCCTCGTTGATCACGATGTTGTGGGCGCTGTGAATACGGTCGTAATTCGCGTCCTCAGTGAACGTCACCGGGTCCGACCCATCGAGGTCACGGAGGTGCGTCAGGTCGAAGACCTGCATCCCGTGCTGACCCGCGTTGTCCGCAACGACGTACATGTGGTCCTGGTAGACCTTCATGTCGCGCCACACGGTCGTGTTCGACCCCTCGGTCATCGGTAGACGGCCGAGGTACAGTGGGCTGCCAGGGTTGGTCACGTCGACGAATGCCGTCTGGTTCGTCATGCCGACCAGAACGATCTCCCGACCGGTTTCGGAGTCGGTCCATCCCCAGACGTCGTTCGCATTGATACCGCGCTCGGCGTCCATGTCCCCAAGCGGAATGAACGATAGAAGGTCGACCGATTCACAGTCGAACATATCCGCTTCACCCTCTTCGGAGCACCGGATCTCGTCACCGGTGATCGCGTCGATACCAAGCATGACACCACTCAGCTGTCCGGCGGGGATCCACCCGTCTGCGCTCCAGTTCAGTACGTAGGCCGCCCCCGTCCCGTTGTCCGCACGGGGTGCGGTACCGACTGCGAAGCCTGCTCCGACCGCGACCTCTGCCGCGAAAAGCTCCTCGGCCTCAACGCCGTTTCCACTCTGCGTCACGCTCGTCCACGCACCCGAGTCCGTGTCGTATGTGTACGTGAAGACGCGACCCTGGCCGAAGCCTGCGGTGGCGGCTCCGATGAGCGCGGTCTCGCCGTCGAAGTTGATGCTTCCGCCGAAGCCCGTCTGCGCAGCGGCTTCGAAAGGGATCAGCATGGTGCCGAGCTCCCAGGCACCTTCCTCGAACGTGTAGGCCACGACGGAACCGATGCCGACGATGTTGCCTGGTGACCCGACCAGCGCGACATCGCCGGCGATGGCGATGTCGGAGCCGAACGCCGCCTGAGCGTTCACAAGGGGGGCCTGAAGTGCGCCACCTTCGATCCAGGAGTCGGTGTCCGCATCGTAACGGAACGAATAGACGGCGCCCTGCCCGTCGTCCGCGGATGGAGCGGAAACCATGAGGTGCTCGCCGGAGAGCGCGAGCTCCGCGCCGAAGCGGGACTCAGGCATGAGCTCAGTCGGGGCCAGCTTGGAGTGCTGCACCCAGTTGTCGCCGTCACGGCGGAAGGTGTAGACGGCACCGCGCGCACTGTTTTGCGCGATGGTACCGACCGCGATCCAGTCGCCATCGATGTCGAGTCCGCTACCGAGACTATCCGCTGGGGATCGGTCGTCGGTGATCAGACGGCCGGTCTCGTTCCACGTGCCGCCGTTGTTACGGTAGGTGTAGACCGCGCCCGTGCCGTCGTCGTCACGCGTCGCGGACACGAGGAGCAGGTCATCCTGCGCGACAAGGTTGATCCCGAAGCGGTTGGCTGCCGAAGCATCCGCGGGCTCGAGCATCTGGCTCTGTACCCAATCCCCACTCGCGTCACGGTCGAAGACGTAGACCACGCCAGAGCGCATTTCGTACACGGGTTCACCGACGAGAATTTGCTCGCCGCTGACCGCCACCGCGTTTCCGAACGACTGCGCGCTCGAGGGGCTTGCCCACCCAGCTGCCACCGCGGCAGCCGTGAGTGTCAAACAGATCCGCTTCATACCAGCCTCGCGTTACAGGAACGGACGTCGACAACGGGGCCGGTGTCCGTGGAGAACAGGGTTGATCCAGTCTGGAAGCATGCCCGACTCGAAGGGTCGGGACAAGTCGTCCAGAATCTTGAATTCCGTGATACAGGAGAGGCGCTGGACTGTTTCGCGGTTCCCGAGGTTCGCGCTGTGACTACAGTCGCTCGAAGATCCTGTAGAGCATGTAGGCGATCGCGGCCGCTCCAAAGAGGGCAAGGGTGATCTTCACCCAGCTCCACGGCCGCTGGCCCTGGACTTCGCCGGTTCGAGCGTTCACCAGAAAGCGGTAGATCTTATCCTTGTATTTGTAGGAGCAGATCCACATCGGCAGCAGTACGTGTTTGAATGTGATGTCGCTGTGCTTCGTGGTCAGCGTCGCGATGCGCTGGTGGTCACCTCCGATGTCTCGGCGGACATCACCGCGGATGACATCCTCCATCCGCTCGACGGCTCGTCTCCAGCCGGATTTGACGTCGATCTGGTAGCGCTCAGCCGTGAAACCCGAAAGAAACTCGTCGGCGTACGAGGTCAGGTTCTGCAGGTCCCACGGTTCGAGCTCTTCGGCCAGGTCTCGAGGGAGAGAGTTGGACCCAACCACGAGCATGTCGTCGAAGTCCCGCGAAACCCGTCCTGCGGCGGACCGCCAGCGGATCTCGGTGTCCTGGTAGGTCTCCCGGACGGTTTTGCCGTCCCGCGTCACGGTACGCGTCTTCGTGACCGTGTAGTTGTCACCGCGCTGGCCGGTGTACGTGCTCACGGTATCCGCGTCGTATGTCCAGTACGGGGCGTAGAGGCCCTGAAGTCGCCCGTCGAGCTGGGCCAGCTTCTTCAGCGCATTGGGGGCAAACCAGAGCTTGTGAATCCAGCCGCGGAAAAGGTTGGTCGCCCGGTCGCGATCGATCTTGAAGGGGAGCAGCGCCGACGGCTTGAGGAGGCGCTGTGACTTCTCACGGGCCACGATGCTCGTGCCGCAATACGGGCAGGGGAATGCCTCGTGTGAAGGAGAGGGCTCGACCAACGCTGCGCACGACCCGCACTGGACCGAGGAGACCTCTTCGGTTTCAGCGTCTTCACCCAGATGGTCCGCGAGGGCATCGAGGAAGTCGAGTTCCTCGATACCCTCGTTCGATGACGGAATGCGGGTCTGGTTCCCGCAGTACGGGCATTCGAGTACATCAGTACCCGCTGCGAACTCGACTTTGGCCCCGCACTGTTCACAAGGGAACTGGCGGGCGCCATCACTCATATCGTACGCCTGCGATCACTGGCCGGGCAGGGGCGGCGGAGTTGCAGGAAAGAGCTTCGCGACCGCATCCACAGCTCCGGCTGCGGTCCATTCAGCCATGCCTTCTGACCAGACGAGTGTCTCCCTGGTCACGGACCCGCCCTCGATATGGGCTTTGATCGCGGCGGCGTCGAAGGGCCCTGCCTGCTGCCCGTCGATTGCCGCGAAGTACTTTGGACCCTGCGGGATCGGTGGCGGTGCTGCGCCTCCACTCTGAGGTGCCGGAGCACTCGGGGTCATGGATTGTGCCATCTGGTTACCCATGGCGAAGCCCATACCGGCACCCATGCCGGCACCGGCAGCGCCACCACCCCCTGGATTGTTCGCCATATCGCCGATCGCTTCGGCGGTCTGGAACCGGGTGTACTTATCCAGGTCGCCGATGACCCCCATGCTGGTGCGCTTGTCGAGCGTTTCTTCAACAGCGGGCGGTAGCGAGATGTTCTCGACCAGGAGGGTACGGAGTTCGATGCCGTAGCCGTCCATGTCGGTGCTCACTCGCTCGGCGAGCTTGGTGGCGAGTTCGTCGTAGTTGGCCGCCATGTCCAGAACCGGGATACCGGAAGACGCCATCGCATCGGAGAAGCGCGCGACGAGTACGTTACGGACCTGGTCGGTTACCTCCTCGGTAGTGAAGTGGCCGTCCGTTCCGACGATCTCCGTGAGGAACTTTCCAGGGTCCGATATGCGAATTGCATAGGTCCCGAAGGCGCGCACACGAACGGGACCGAACTCGGGATCGCGCATCGTGACCGGGTTCTTCGTGCCCCACTTCTGATCCGTTAACTGACGCATGTTCACGAAGTAGACCTCGGCCTTGAACGGGCTCTCGAATCCGTGCTTCCATCCCTTGAGGGTTGAGAGGATCGGCAGGTTTGCGGTCTCGAGCGTGTACATCCCGGGCCCGAACACGTCGGCCAGCTGGCCTTCGTCGATTAAGACGGCGGTCTGTCCCTCACGGACCGTCAGCTCCGCACCGTTCTTGATCTCGTTGTTGTGTCGGGGAAAGCGGTAGACGAGGGTGTTCGGGCTGCTGTCAGTCCATTCGATGACATCGATGAACTCGCCCTTGATCTTGTCGAACAGGCCCATAGCCCTGGCCTCCATGCTGTTGAGTGCGTGACCGCCTGAAGATAAGACGAGGCCGTTCACAATGCTGTTCCTGCGAACCGAATACCAGGCAGAGGGGCGCAGCCTTCAGGAATCGTGATGGGCGGCTTGCCGCAGAGCGCCCGCTGGCGCAACCTCGGCGGCATCGGTTCATCTTCTTCGACCTGCGAGCTCAGCCCATGAGCGTACCTGACCGCACCCACGTTTCGAGTACATTGCTCGCCCTCACCGCTGCTTTGTGGCTGACCGCGTCCGCGTCTGCCCAGGAGCCGGTCTCCTGGGGAGAGGAATTGATCTTCCACACCTTCTCCATTGCCGGGGTCGATCCCGCGACCGGGGAGTCCGGTGTAGCGGTCACCACTCGGAATGCCTGTGTAGGCAATGGGGTGCCGTGGGTTCGGGCTGGCGTGGGGGCGGTCGCGACGCAGGCGTCTACGCGGACCGCGTATGGCCAGGAACTCCTGGATCTGCTCGAGCAGGGGATGTCGCCTCAGGATGCTCTCGACGCTGCGACCGAAGCAGACGAGGGGCGGGAGAACCGGCAGGTCGGGGTCGTATCCATCGATGGTCGCGCGGCGCAGTTCACCGGTAGCGGTCCTGGTGCATGGGCGGGCCACAGGTCAGGTCCTAACTACGCGGCGCAGGGTAATGTCCTCGTGGGGCCGGACGTGGTGGCCGCCGTAGCTCAGGCGTTCGAAGGAAGCGAGGGGTCGGGCCGCCACCTGGCGGACCGACTGGTCGAGGCGCTGGAGGCCGGTCAGGCAGTGGGTGGAGATCGACGGGTCGGACGGCAGCAGTCGGCCTCGGTCATCGTTGTCGACCCACGCGAAGGCATGGCCCGTCGAGCGGACGGTCAGACCGTGCACATCAACGTCTGCCAGCACCTGACGCCGGTGGCCGAAGTTCGGCGGATTTACGACGCCGTATCGGGCGCGCTCGGGTTCCGGGAACTGTCGTTGCCGGCTGGAAACGATGTCTGGCAGGTCAAGCTGATCATGCATGCCCTTGGATACTTCCGGCCAGATGACGAGGGTGTCGATCGCAGTGCGGAGTCTATGACGTTTGACCAGGAGATTGCGCAGGCCGTCGACGCCTTTCGTTCCGAGCAAGGCCTCTCCACTCCCCAGTCTGGTGGAACGCCCTCTGGCTTCGTCGATGCAGAGCTCGTTCCTTTGATGTGGGCAGCGCTCGAGGCGGCTGGACTGGCGAGGGATCTTCGAATGACCATTCGCGACGCAACGAGGATTCGTCGATGAGGGCGCGATCGACCCGGTGGACCCGAACTGGAACTGCTGCGGCCCTTCTGTTCTTGCTGGCCGTCGTCCCCACCGGAGCGGCGAGCCAGCAGATCCCGCTCTCCGAGGCCACCATCTCCGACCTCAATGCTGCCTTCGAATCCGGGGCTCTATCGGCGGAGCAGCTTGTGGAGATGTACCTCGCCCGCATCGAGGCCTATGACCAGCGAGGGCCGTCACTCAACACGGTTTTGTGGCTGAACGAGCAGGCGGTCGAGCAGGCGCGCGTGCTCGATGAGGAGCGACGGCGGAGCGGGGCGCGCTCGTTGCTTCACGGTATTCCCGTGGTCCTCAAGGACAACGTCGACACGGCGGACATGCCCACGACTGCCGGATCCATTCTCCTGGCCGGGTCGATTCCGCCGGATGACGCATTTCTCGTACAACAGCTCCGTGCGGCAGGAGCGATCATCCTCGCCAAGGTGAACATGAGCGAGTTCGCTTCTGGCGCGACGATGTCGTCCGTTGGAGGCTGGATTCTCAATCCGCACAGTCTTGATCACTCACCCTCCGGCTCATCGGGTGGAACGGGATCCGCGATCGCGGCGTCTTTTGCGCAGCTCGGGATCGGGACGGATACCGGCGGATCAGTTCGAGGACCGTCGACCGCAAACGGGATCGCAGGACTGAAGCCGACCCTTGGACTGGTGAGCAGGGACGGGATTGTTCCGCTGGCTCTATCCTTCGACACGGGTGGGCCGATGGCGCGCAGCGTATACGATATTGCCGCGATGCTGAGCGTGATCGCCGGCGTAGACCGTGCGGACGATGCGACGTCCACCGCTGAGGGTCGTGTCGAGGTGGACTACACGGCGTTCCTTGATGCAGCGGCGCTGAACGGAGCCAGGATCGGTGTCGCCCGTCAGTTTCTCGGCGGTGACTCTGAGGTAGACTGGGTTATCGAGGCCGGACTCGGTCACATGGAAGAAGCGGGTGCGACGCTGGTCGATGTAACCTTCGACGACTGGCTACTGAGTGCGAAGGCCGACTGGTATACGACGATTCGCTGGCGTGAATTCCGCGAGCAGATCCCGGCATACCTGGCTACGACGGGGCCAGAGTACCCGAAGACCCTGACTGACCTGGTGAACCGTTCTCAGGAGATTCTCGCCTCTACGGAGGACGGTGGGCGCCCGAATCCGGTCCGCTGGGCACTCTTCAAGCAGGAAGAGGCGAGTGGAGAGGTGACCGACGTCGAGTATGTGACGATGAGGGATCATGGTCTTCAGATCGTTCGCGACCATGTGGGCGGCCTCATGGAGCGCCACGGCCTGGATGCCATCGTCTACCCGACATCGGGCACGCGGCCTGATCGTGTTGGACAGGACGCGGCGGTCTGGGACGTTCCATCAGCGACAAACTTCGCAAACCTGACCGGATTTCCCGACCTGATCGTGCCTGCGGGATTTACGACTGACGGTCTCCCCGTGGGTATTTCCTTTCTCGGTCCTGCGTTCAGCGAGCCCACGCTCCTGGGACTGGGATACGCATTCGAGCAGGCTACGCGTGCTCGCAGGGACCCCGTGACGACGCCATCGCTGCCAGGGGAGGGTATCGGTCGGTAGCCCGAGGTTTCGCCCGAATCTAGGTTGATCCCCCTGAAAGGGACTGTTTGGGTTATTTTCTGGACCGTTTTGTTTACGTTCGAAACACTTGTTTGCAAGGCACTCGTGGCCCCCGGAGTTCATGGAAGGACGACTTAACGTCAGCCTGCGTGCGAACACGCCCGCTGGCTCAGTGATGACTGCGGTGCCCGGCACCTCGTCGGCCACCGAGCAGGGGTCGCTCACGTTTGTGCATCCTGGGCCGGCCGGAATCTCGGTTCGGGCTCCGGTCGGCCTTGTTGCGGGCCCCCATGGAGTGCGCACCGTCGGTGTCAGCTCCGGGGCTGGTTTGACCTCGCAGCCTGGCCCGGACGAAGCGCTGATCGGCGTGCTTCCACCGGTTTTTCCGGAGTGGCTGGGTGATCGGGACTTCAATGCGGCGCACGGATGCCGCTTCGCGTATGTCGTCGGTGAGATGGCGCGCGGGATCGCTTCTGCCGACATGGTCATCGCCGGCGCTGAAGCTGGACTCATGGCTTTCTTCGGCAGTGCGGGCCTGTCGATTCCTGACGTCGACCAAGCAATCCAAAAAATTCAGAGGGCTCTGGGGCCAGGCGTTCGCAATTGGGGTGCAAATCTCATCCATAGCCCGCAGGAGCCCCACATGGAGATGGACTTCGCCGAGCTGATGCTCGCGCGTGGCGTCTCCAACATCTCGGCGTCGGCGTTCATGCGGCTTCAGCCTGCGATTGTGTACCTCTCGGCGAAGGGGCTGACGCGGGCTGCCGATGGTTCGATTCAGCGACGCACCCACATCTTCGCGAAGATCTCACGCGTCGAGGTTGCCCGTCCGTTCCTGTCGCCTGCTCCTGAGGCGATGCTCGTACCGCTCGTGGAAGCGGGTAAGCTGACGGCCGAGGAAGCCGCACTCGCTCGCCTCGTCCCGGTCGCGGAAGACATTACCGTTGAAGCCGACTCAGGCGGGCACACGGACAATCGGCCCATGCCCGTTCTGTTGCCGATGATCCTGGATCTGGCTCAGGAGACCGCCGCGGAGTTCGGCTATGCCCGCCCGGCACGTGTGGGGGTGGGTGGTGGCCTGGGAACACCCGCGGCTCTGGCTGCGGCTTTTGCAGCGGGCGCCGCCTACGTTGTGACAGGATCCGTGAATCAGGCGGCGATTGAGTCGGCCCTGTCCGATGATGGTCGCCGCATGCTG
This sequence comes from Longimicrobiales bacterium, assembly GCA_022428035.1. GTDB lineage: Bacteria > Gemmatimonadota > Gemmatimonadetes > Longimicrobiales > Gaopeijiaceae > UBA2589. The sequence goes on along the minus strand of JAKMDG010000280.1, from coordinate 4,499 downwards.
GCTGGTGCGTCGATGACGGATGTCGCGATGGCGCCGGCCGCCGACATGTTCGAAATGGGCGTGGAAGTCCAGGTGCTCAAGCGCGGAACGATGTTCGCCCAGCGCGGAAAAGAGCTGTATCGCATCTTCCGCACCTACGACTCGATCGAGGCCATGCCTGAAGAAGAGCGCGTCGCGATGGAGCAGAAAGCGCTCGGTCGCTCCGTGAATGATATCTGGGCTGACACCGTGGCGTTCTTCCAGCAGCGGGATCCACGCGAGATTGAGCGTGCTGAGCAGAATCCCAAGCACCGGATGGCATTGATCTTCCGCTGGTATCTTTTCATGGGTGCCCAGTGGGCTCGCTCCGGTGAGGAAGTCCGCCGGGGTGACTACCAGATCTGGTGTGGCCCTGCGATGGGAGCCTTCAACGAATGGGCTTCAGGGAGCTTCCTCGAGCCGGTCGACAATCGAACGACGGTCCAGATCGGACTGAATCTGATGGAAGGTGCAGCGTGGCTCACGCGCGCTCACCAGTTACGCTTGGCCGGTGTCCCGCTCGGGGCAGCCGACCTGACGTACTCACCACGTCCTCTTCGCTGAGAGCATAGATGTCCACCTCCCCTCCCATTGCCATCGTCGGAATGAGCTCCCTGTTCGCAGGGAGTCAGGACTTGGTCGGCTTCTGGCGCGATATCGTCTCCGCGACGGACCGTCTGACTGACGTACCTCCGCACGCCTGGCTTATCGAGGACTACTACGATCCGGACCCGACTGCTCCGGATATGACGTATGCGAAGCGGGGTGGATACCTCGACCCGGTGGCGTTCAATCCGATGGAGTTCGGGATGCCGCCAACGACGATCCCGGCTACGGACACTGCCCAGCTCCTCGCCCTGATCGCCGCGAAGCGGGTGCTCGTGGATGCCGGGAAATTCTCCGATGATGCCGACCTGACTCGCACCAGCGTGATCCTGGGCGTGGCGTCTGCAACGGAGCTCGTCGTAGAGATGGGCTCCCGGCTGCATCACCCCCTCTGGCGGAACGCATTGCGCCAGGCTGGGCTGCCGGAGAGCCGGGTCCAGGAGATCGTTCAGTTGATCAAGGATCATTACCAGCCTTGGCAGGAAAGCACCTTTCCGGGCTTGCTCGGCAATGTGGTCGCTGGGCGAATTGCGAACCGTCTCAACCTCGGCGGCTCGAACTTTGTGACCGATGCGGCGTGTGCGAGCTCGATCTCCGCGCTACAGGCAGGACTGCACGAGCTGTATCTGGGTGACAGCGATATGGTGATTGCGGGGGGTGTCGATGCCCTCAACGACATCCTGATGTACATGTGCTTCTCGAAAACGCCTGCGTTTTCCCCGACCGGGGACTGCCGGCCGTTCTCCGAGGAAGCTGATGGCACGCTCATTGGTGAGGGTGTGGGCATGCTCGCACTGCGCCGCCTCGAAGACGCAGAGCGTGACGGTGACGAGATCTATGCGGTGATTCGTGGACTCGGTGCGTCGTCGGACGGTAAGGGCTCCAGTGTCTACGCCCCGCGGCCCGAAGGTCAGGCTCAGGCACTTCGCCGTGCCTACCAGAAAGCCGACTACAGCCCGGCAACGGTCGAGCTCGTCGAGGCGCACGGCACGGCGACTAAAGCCGGCGATGCCGCGGAGGCGCGCGGGCTCACGTCGGTCTTTGGACCGGCCAAGGAGGACAGCCACGCGTGGTGCGCGCTCGGTTCGGTGAAGTCGCAGATTGGACACACGAAGGCGGCCGCCGGCTCCGCAGGGCTGATTAAGGTGGCGCTCGCGCTCCACCATCGTGTGCTCCCTCCAACGCTCAAGGTGTCCAAGCCGAACGCGCTGCTCGGACTCGCCGACGGGCCGCTGTACATCAACACGGAAGCACGTCCCTGGATTCGTGGTAGTGACCACCCGCGCCGTGGCTCTGTCAGCTCCTTCGGATTCGGTGGCTCGAACTTCCACGTGACGATGGAGGAGTACACGGGGGCGGGAAATCGTCCCGAACGGTTGCGCGCCTGGGCCGACGAGCTCGTCGTACTCTCGGCAGCGGATCGCGATGCTCTTGCGGCCCAGCTTGCGCAGACCACGGATCAGATCCAGTCGGGTTATTCGCTGGGTCTCATCGCTGCAGACGCTGCCGAGGCGTTCGACGCCAAGGCGAACGCTCGCGTCGCGATCGTCGCGAGCACGATTGAGGAACTCAGCGCAAAGATCACGAAGGCTACGGACGCGCTTCGCTCCGGAAATGAGGGTTCACTTCCTGATCCGGACATTCGATTCGGCTTCGGCGCATCGACCGTCGGCAAGCTTGCCTTCGTCTTCCCGGGTCAGGGAAGTCAGTACGTCGGTATGGGCGCCCATGCAGCCATCACCTTCGACGGTGCGCGTGCCGTTTGGGATGCGGCGGTCGACATGGAGGAGTTCGCGAACGACCGCCTGGACCGAGCAGTTTTTCCTCCGCCGGCATTCACCGCCGAGGAGCGGGCCGAGCAGTCCGCGAACCTCACTGTGATGGAGACGGCTCAGCCGGCGATCGCCGCGGTGAGCCTGGGCTTCCTGCACCTGCTCCGAGACCTTGGTCTCGAGGCGGATGCCGTGGCTGGACATAGCTTCGGTGAACTATCCGCACTGGCTGCTTCCGGTCGCATCGCCGAGAGCGCCTTACTCGCAACGGCACGCAAGCGTGGCGAGCTCATGGCCGAGGCCGCGGCGAACACCGCGGGTGCCATGATCGCGGTGCCCAGCGATGCCGAGACGGTGGCCGGGCTGATCGACGAGTCCGACAACGTCGTGATCGCGAACGACAACGCACCGACCGAGGTGGTCCTGGCTGGGTCGGTCGAAGCCATCGACGCGGTGACGGATAAGCTGAAGGCGGCTGGCCTGCGCACAATCCGTCTACCTGTTGCGTCGGCATTCCACTCGAGCATCGTTTCGGATTCGTGCGAGCCCTTTCACGCTCACCTCGCGGGCGTGAAGTGGGGCTCTGGAACGATCGACGTGTATGCCAACAAGACGGCGGACGTCTATCCGAAGACTGCCAAGGCTGGTCGTCGCCTCCTTGCCGACCAGCTCGCTTCGCCGGTTCGCTTTCGCGAGATGGTCGAAGCGATGCATGCGTCAGGGGTAACGCACTTCGTCGAAGTCGGTCCGGGTCGAGTCCTGACCAAATTGATTGGACGCTGTCTCGGGGATCGCGATCACGTCGCGGTCTCCCTCGACGATAAGAAGGTCGACGGGCTTCGGGCGTTCTGGCGCGGTGTTGGTGCGCTAGCGGCCGAGGGTATTGAGATGGACCTCACTGCGCTTTCCGAGGGGTATCGGGTTCCCGACGCTCCCGTGGAGGCGAAGCCGTATGAGATCATGATCACTGGCTTCAACCATGACCGCCCATATCCGCCCGAGAACGGAGCAGCCGGTCGCGCCGCTCCAAATCCCGAAGTAGCGGAGACTACGGCGCCACCGGTCCCCTCTGCAGCCCCGGCCGCGGCGGTGTCCTCCGCCCCTGTGCTGCCGCCTGCTCCGACGCTGACCCCCACGGCGCCGATCCAGCCTGCAACGGCGGTGCCTGCATCGGCCCCAGCGGCTGATCTGGCCATGGCTGCTCAGATGCATCATGTGACCATCGAGGCACACCGTCGATATCAGGAGTTGATGGCAGAAAGCCACCGCAGCTTCCTGGGTATGGCCGCGTCCGCGCTCGGTCAGACTGGTGCTGTAGCGCCGGGTCAGCCCGTTGCGCAGCCGGTACCGCAAGTGCGACCGGCACCGATTCAGCCGGAGCCGATGTCGATTTCGGCACCGACCCCCGCGGTCGCTGTGCCACAGCCCGCAATGCCTGTGGCGCCCGTCGCGGCTGAGCCCCTCAGTCCTGTAGCGCCTGTTGCGGCTGAGCCTGTGTCTCCTGCTCCGGCACCGGCCCCCGCGGTCGCTATGCCACAGCCCGCCATGCCTGTGGCGCCCGTCGCGTCAGCACCGGCGGTCGACGTGACTGCGATGGCCCTGGAGGTCGTCTCTGAAAAGACCGGCTACCCGGTAGACATGCTGGACCTGGATATGGAGATGGAAGCAGGGCTCGGGATTGACTCGATCAAGCAGGTCGAGATTCTGTCCGAGCTTCAGGAGCGTCTCCCTGGCCTTCCGGAGATCGCGCCGTCCGAGCTCGCAAACCTGCGCACGCTGCGGGACGTGGCGGACAAGCTTTCGGCCGGTCTGCCCGCGGGAACAGTGCCTGAAGCTGCACCTGTCGCGGCAGCGGCGGTGTCTGCTGTTGCGTCAGCACCGGCGGTCGACGTGACTGCGATGGCCCTGGAGGTCGTCTCTGAAAAGACCGGCTACCCGGTCGAGATGCTGGACCTGGATATGGAGATGGAAGCAGGGCTCGGGATAGACTCGATCAAGCAGGTCGAGATTCTGTCCGAGCTTCAGGAGCGTCTCCCTGGCCTTCCGGAGATCGCGCCGTCCGAGCTCGCAAACCTGCGCACGCTGCGGGACGTGGCGGACAAG
>JAKMDG010000257.1 GCA_022428035.1 Longimicrobiales bacterium | reverse complement strand
TCGCTACCCTCTTCGCCTCGTACGAGGACGGTACGTACGGAAGCAGAACCGCGGTCCTCGCAGAGGGTCCGGGCCTGCCGCCACTGGCTTCTTCTCGTCCCGTCTCCTCGGGCCCCGAGGCGATCGCCGATCGGACCGGTGCCCGAGCGGGACTCCTGCTTTCTCGGTGGGGCGTCACGCTCGGGGGTGCAGCGCTCTACAATTACTCGGACCAGGTTCTACCCCTCGGGCTGGAACTGGATGATCATGCGACCTCTGTCACGGGCGTCCACCGCAAGGGGTACGAGGGCACGGCTGTGTTCCCCACCTTCATGAGAGGCCTCACCCTCGAGGGATCCTATCAGTACTGGGATGAGGAAGGCCCGTATCAACCCGCCGAGATCTACCGAGGATCGTTCGAATTCCACCGCGTGTTCATGGAGTCCGGCAATCTCGAGTTGTGGGGCTCCTTCGGCGTGCGTGGCCACGATCCGATGCTCACCTTCGTGGCGGACGACATGGGCGAGGCAGGGAGCGTGGTGCAGGTGCCATTCTACCAGAGCTGGTACGCACAACTGCAGGTCCGTGTCGTCACGGTTCGCTTCTGGCTGGGCATGGACAACGTCTCGTTCCGACGGAACCTGCAGATGTATCCGGACAGGATCCTTCCATTCGGACGGTCGTTTTTTGCGCTCAGGTGGGACTTATGGAACTAGCTTATCCGTTCATGGAGACCATCGAATGATCCGAAGCATGACCGGGTACGGCGACGCCGAGGTCGATGCCCCAGCGGGGCGACTCAGGCTCGAAGTGAAGACGGTGAACCACCGTTTCTTCAACACCAACATCAAGACGCCATCCGGCTTCGACCGCTTTGAAAAAGCGATGACCGACGCGCTCAAGCCGTTCATCCTCCGAGGGCACGTGAACGCGTATCTGTCCCTTGATCGCTCGGTCGTTGCGCTTCCGCCCGGTGCCTCGATCGACCTGCAGAAGGCGCGCGCCTATCAGGCGGCGCTCGAGGGACTGAAGGAGGAGCTTGAACTGCCCGGGGAGCCGACGCTCGAGATGCTCGCGCGGTTCAGCGACATCTTCCGGGCACCGGAGACCGACCGAACCGCTGGGGTCGAGGAGGCGGATCTCGTCGCTTTGGTCGAAACCGCGGCGGCTGCGCTTCGGGCGATGCGCGAAGCCGAAGGCCTTCGACTGGCGGCTGATCTCGATGAACGCCTCACCGCGATTGGTGCACGCCTCGACGAGATCGAGAGCCGAGCACCAGAACGTCTGGTGGAGCAGCGCGACAAGCTCCGGACGGCCGTCCAGGAACTCACGGCGCACGTCGACGTCGACGACGACCGCCTCGCGCGTGAGATCGCCTATCTGGCCGAAAAGTGGGATATCAATGAGGAAATCGTGCGATTTCGGTCCCACATTGAGCTTTTCCGCGAAGCGATCGAAGGAAATGGGGCGGAACCTGTCGGGAAACGGCTCGGATTCCTCGTTCAGGAAATGCTGCGCGAAGCCAACACGGTAGGTTCCAAGGCGAATGATGCGACGCTCGCTCAGGCCTCGGTCGCGATCAAGGAAGAGATCGAAAGAATCCGGGAGCAGGTGGAGAACGTCGAGTGACGCAGCGAGCCGTTCCCGTGGTACTGGTCGCGACTTCCGGGACCGGGAAGACGACGCTGGCGCATCGGCTGGTTGATGGCCCGGGGCACTATGTGTTCTCGATTTCCGCTACCACGCGTCCGCCGCGTCCCCGGGAGCAGGACGGCATCGACTACCACTTCCTCTCTCAACAGGCTTTTGAGGATCGAGTGGCGCATGGCTCGTTCGCGGAATGGGCCTCGGTCCACGATCGGATGTACGGGACGCCGCGTTCTGAGCTGGATGCGGCGGCGGAGCGCGGGGACCACGTGGTTCTGGATATCGACATCCAGGGTGCCCGTCAGATCCGTGAGGCCGTGCCGGATGCGACGCTCATCTTCGTGCTGCCGCCATCCGTGGATATAATGATGGCCCGTCTGACCGGACGGGGAACCGAGAAACGGGAAAATATCGCGCGCAGGCTAGAATCAGCGCTCGATGAGCTTCAGGCTGTTCCGGAGTTCGACTACGTTGTGGTCAACGATGACCTGGAGGAATGTCTTTCGGACATCCGAGGTATCGTTGAACGAGGAGAGGCTCCGGCCCCTCCCGAGCAGGACGCCGAAGGTATGCGCCGCGTGATCGTGGAGCTGCTCGAAGGCGAGTACAGTGCCGACCTGCAGGACTCTGAATAGGACAGACCCATGCGTGTATTTACCCCGGACGAGGTCGCGGCGAGCACCGAGAGCAAGTATCTCGGCGTGCTCGTTGCAGCCAAGTACACCCGCGAACTCAACTCTCTGCCGAGTGACGCGATGCCGCTCGGTGAGGAGAAGAAGCTGACGACGCGGTCGCTGGAGGCACTGACCTCCGGTCAGATCGAGTTCCGTCTCGTCAAGCGCCGGCGCCGCGAAGACCTCTAACGGCGGGCCCTCGCGATGCCCGCTGACCCTCTCGAGCCGCGCCGTCCGTGGAACGGGAAGCGGATCGTGCTCGGGGTTACGGGTGGCATAGCGGCATATAAGACGATCCAGGTAGCGCGCGACCTCACCCGACTCGGCGGTGAGGTCGACGTGGTTCTGACCCGTTCGGCTCAGAAATTTGTGGCGCCGCTCACCTTCGAGGGTGTGACCGGTCGCCCGGCGCTGACGGAGCTCTTTTCAGCCGAAGGGGCGGCGCTGCACATCAGGTTGGGCCGAGACGCGGACGTCGTGTGCGTCGCCCCCGCCACGGCCGACTTCCTCGCACGGGCCGCTCACGGCCGTGCCGATGATCTGATCTGTACGACGCTCTTGGCCACTCACGCTCCGGTCGTCGTGTGCCCGGCGATGAACGACCGGATGTACGCGCACGTGCAGGTCCAGGAGAACCTCGCTCATCTTCGGGATCGTCTTGGATATGAGATCGCTGGGCCGGTGTCGGGCGCCCTCGCCGTAGGAGAGGGCTCCGGGCCCGGGCGCATGATCGAGCCGTGGCAGATCGAAGAAGCCATCGGTCGTGCACTCGCCACCGACGAGGCTTTCTCAGGGACACATGTGCTTGTGACGGCTGGCCCCACCCATGAGCCGATCGATCCGGTCCGCTACGTCGGTAACCGGTCCTCGGGCAGGATGGGCTATGCGATCGCTCAGGCCGCGTGGCGCCGTGGGGCAGACGTCACCCTGGTCAGTGGGCCCTCATCGCTCGACCCACCCTTCGGTGTCGACCTGATACGGGTAGAGACCGCGCAGGAGATGCACGAGGCAGTTTCCGCGAGGATCGGTAGCACCGAAGTGAACGTCTTCTCTGCAGCGGTGGCTGATTTTCGACCAGCGGATGCACGCGAAAGCAAGCTGAAGCGCTCGGACGCAGGTGACACCATGACGCTGGATCTGACCCAGAACCCGGACGTTGCGAATGACACCCGGAGCGCACGGAAGTCAGGGAGTGTCAACATCGGCTTCGCTCTGGAGACGGACGACGTCCTTGTCCACGCCGCCGGAAAGCTCGAGCGAAAAGGGTTCGACCTGCTCGTAGCCAACGACGCGACCGAGGAAGGGGCCGGGTTCGGTGTGTCGACGAATCGAGTGACCGTACTTCTGCCTGATGGTTCGAACGAAGAGCTCCCGCTGATGTCAAAAGACGAGGTCGCGGACGAAATGCTCGACCGCGTTCGACCGCTCCTCCACGGGGGGCAGGTTTGAGCGGTTCGAATCGCTCGATCGAACGATCCCCGCAGGAGGCGGCCCGCCTGCTTCGGCAGCGCCTGGAAATGGGCGGTGGAGAGCTCTACCTCGATGGCATGACCCGTGAGGAGGCACTGGAGCAGGTGTCTCGGGCGAAGGGGAAGGGGACTCGGCAGCGTCCGACCGCGGCCCCGACCTCGACCCAGGCTCCGACTCAGGCTCAAAGCCCGGCCCCGGGGGTCGGATCCTCGACGGGGGGGGCAGCAAAGTCGAGCGGCGCTCTCCCCGCTGTCCTTCCGGATGATTACGCCGGGCTGCGTGAGATCGCCCTTGAGTGCACGAGGTGCGGGCTCGCGAGTGGTCGCACGCAGGTCGTCTTCTCCGACGGCCCCCCGACCGCGCGCCTCATGGTGGTGGGCGAAGCCCCGGGGGCGAACGAGGATGCGAGTGGCGTTCCCTTCGTCGGTATGGCGGGGCAGTTCCTTGACCTGCTGCTCGCGACCGTGGAGTTGAGCCGGAAAGACTCGGTCTACATCGCCAACGTCCTGAAGTGCAGGCCTCCAGGGAACCGGGATCCGCAGCCTGAGGAGATCGAGGCATGCTCGCCGTTCCTGCTCAAGCAGATTGATCTCGTGAAGCCGCGAGCGCTCCTCGCTGTGGGCTCGTTTTCGGCCCGTCTTCTGACGGGTCGGGATGGCACGGCGCTGGGCAAGCTTCGCGGCGCTGTGCACACCTACCATGGTGTTCCGCTCGTGGTGACCTACCATCCGGCTGCTCTGCTCCGGAACCGTCGCTGGATTCGCTCATTCTGGGATGATCTGCAGCTTCTGCGGTCGGTGATCGACGGAGATCACGCGTAGCTCGACGGGTTCGTCCACGGCCGCCGGGCGGCTCCGCAGCCTGTAGCATCAGCGCATAGGCTGCGCTCCATGTGACGCCAGACTTGGCTCGCGCCCTGTGAGCGGGTAGAATCCCGACCCTTCACTCCCGCTGCTACTCCGCTGACGCCGTTGTCCGACCCCATCCCCCAATCTGTCGCCTGGGATCGCCCCATGCCTGCCTCGCTCGAGGCGGAGACGGCGGTGCTGGGGGGAATGATGATCGATCGCGAGGCCGTGATTCGTGCGATCGAGAAGGTCAATTCGGCAGCGTTCTACCGCGAAGGGAACCGCCGGATCTTCGCTGCGATGTCGAGGCTTTTCGAGCGCGGCGACGTCATCGACCCCATCACGGTCTCGGAGGAACTCAAGAAGACAGGAGAACTCGAGGCGTCAGGAGGTCTGGACTACCTGGCTACGCTGGTGGATGCCGTCCCGACCGCAGCCAACATCGAATACCACGCGAACATCGTTCGTGAAAAGGCCCTGCTCCGGCGGTTGGTAGATCGGGCCTCGTCGATCATTCGCGACGTGTATGACCAGGGCGAACGCGATGTGGAGCAACTTCTCGACATCGCCGAGGCCAAGATCTTCGAGGTCGCCGATAGCCATAAGCGCGAAGGCTTCGTCTGGATCAAGGACATTCTGTGGAAGACGTTCGAGAAGATCGAAGAACGTCAGACCGCAGGGTCGGGCATCACCGGTGTCGCAACCGGCTTCACCGATCTCGATCGGATGACGACGGGGCTTCAGAAGGGTGACCTGTGCATCATCGCCGCTCGTCCGTCGATGGGGAAAACAGCGTTCGCGCTGAACGTGGCCTCGTCTGCGGCGATCAATCACCAGGCCGCCGTCGGGATCTTCTCTCTCGAGATGTCCTCGGAGCAGCTCGTGCAGCGTATCCTGTGCTCGGAGGGACGCGTCGATGCTCAGAATCTCCGTCGTGGACGCCTTTCACCGGAAGAGAACTCGCGCCTGGCCAAGGCGGCCGGCCATCTCAACACGGCCCCCATCTGGATCGACGACCAACCAGGCTCCAACGTGCTCGAAGTCCGGGCGAAGGCTCGCCGGATGCAGTCCGACCTGCGCGCTGACGGCCAGGAGTTGGGCATGATCGTGATCGACTACATGCAGCTCATGTCCGGTACGGGAAAGTCAGAAAGTCGTGTGCAGGAGGTCAGTCAGATCTCCCGAGGACTCAAGGCGCTGGCGCGTGAGCTCGATGTACCGCTCGTCGCTCTCTCGCAGCTCAGTCGGGGGCCCGAGCAACGGACCGACAAGCGCCCGATGCTGTCTGACCTGCGTGAGTCGGGTTCGATCGAGCAGGATGCCGATATCGTCATGTTCCTGTTCCGGCCCGAGTACTACGCTTCGGCAGAGAACCGACACGAGATGGAGGGCAAGGCGGAATTGATCATCTCGAAGCAGAGAAATGGCCCTACCGGCGTTGTGCCACTCTTCTTCCACAAAGCCTATACGCGTTTTGACTCCGTGGTCGGTGAGATGGCCACCGGTGGGGGCGGGGACGGGTACGGCGGCGGGAACGGCAATGGCTTCGGGCCGTGAGCAATGCAGGCCCGGATGCGCCCGCGACCGTCGGGGTTGCCATCCCCGCGGCCGGGTTTGGTCGGCGCATGGGAGGGGTTCGAAAGCCCCTCCTGCAGCTCGCCGGCGAGCCCATTCTGCGCCATGCCCTGAGGCCGTTCCTGGCTGACCCGCGTGTCATATCCATCGTAGTTGCTATGGCACCGGATGA
>JAKMDG010000245.1 GCA_022428035.1 Longimicrobiales bacterium | reverse complement strand
GACGAGGAACACCAGCTTGTTGCCCAGACACCAGCGCAGCACCGGTTCGTAGCACCGGATGACGAGCTGGAACGCGGCCAGTACGACACCGATGATTCCGACGGTGAAGACGAGGTTCGCGACTGAGCGTCCTGGCCCAAGCGGCTCCCAGAGTCCCGCCAGTACGATTCCCACGACCAAGGCCGCAACGAGGCTCGTTGACTTGAGAATGGCTGCCTTGAGCCTTTCAGGGAGCGAGTCTTCGACCACGCCCCAGGCTCCGAGCAGCATGAGTGGCGTTCCCACCCACCAGCGGGTGATGACCGAGGCAACAATGCCTGCCGTAACGAAGAGCAGCGCCTTGAGCCATCTCCGCCGGTGTCCAGGAGCGTGCCCGCGCCCGAGCAGGAAGTGCGCGGCGGGCGGGATGATGACCAGGGCGACGATGATGGAGCCCAGCAGCGCGAAGGTCTTGGTGTAGGCGAGCGGCTTGAAGAGCTTGCCCTCAGCGCCCTCCATCGTGAACACAGGTAGGAAGCTCACAACGGTTGTGAGGACGGCCGTCATCACGGCCCCGCCCACCTCCGTTGCGCCCCGATACACGCTCTCGAGTCGTTCCTTGGCGTTCTGCCGCGGCGAGACGTGCTTGAGGATGTTCTCCATGAGCACGATGCCGACATCAACCATGGTGCCGATGGCGATGGCGATACCGGAGAGAGCGACGATGTTGGCGTCGACACCGAAGCGCTTCATCGCAATGAAGCAGATGAGCACAGCCAGGGGCAGCAGGCCCGAGATGAGGAATGCGCTTCGCAGGTGACCCACCATCACGAGCACGACGATGATGGTGACGAGAATCTCGAGCTCGAGAGCTTCGTTGAGCGTGTCGAGCGTCTCGTAAATAAGGCCCGAGCGGTCGTAGAACGGCACGACGGTGACCTGGGAGGTGCGACCGTCCTCGAGCACCTTCGAAGGGAAGCCTGGCGCAATCTCGGCGAGCTTGTCCTTGACGCGGTTGATGACCGCAAGCGGGTTGGCGCCGTAGCGCACAACGACGACTCCACCGACTGCCTCGGCACCACCCTTGTCGAGTGCACCGCGGCGAATCGCTGGCCCAAGGGAAACCGTGCCAACTTGGCGAACGGTGATGGGCACGTCGTCGGTGACGCCCACGACGGTGTCCTCGATGTCCTCGAGGCTCTCGATGAACCCAAGGCCTCGCACGACGTACTCAGCGCGGTTCACCTCGATGGTGCGGGCGCCCACATCGACGTTCGAGGCGCTGACCGCCTTGAAGACGCTCTCGAGGGCCACGCCGTGCGCATGCAGAGCGTCGGGGTCTACGTCAATCTGGTATTCCTGGACGTAGCCGCCGATGGAGGCGACTTCGGCGACGCCGTCAACGCTCGAGAGCGCGTAGCGCACGTACCAGTCTTGAGCCGTGCGTAGCTCGTGCAGGTCCCAGCCACCCGTGGCGTTGCCCTCGGTATCGCGACCCTCGAGCGTGTACCAGAAGACCTGCCCAAGCGGCGTTGCGTCCGGACCGAGCGCCGGCTGCACACCGGAAGGAAGTGTGCCGGATGGAAGGCTGTTGAGCTTCTCGAGAAGGCGACTGCGCGACCAGTAGAACTCGATGTCGTCGTCGAAGATGACGAAGATGGACGAGAACCCGAACATCGAGGAGCTTCGGATGCTGCTCACACCCGGCACACCAAGAAGCGCCACCGTCAATGGGTACGAAATCTGGTCCTCGACGTCCTGCGGAGAACGGCCCTGCCATGCCGTGAAGATGATTTGCTGGTTCTCCCCCGTGTCGGGGATGGCATCCACGGGCACGGGGTCGCGCTCGACGCCGGGGACGTGCCAATCGAACGGAGCCACCAGCGTGCCCCACCCGACGAAGAACACGACGAGCATCGAGACAATCAGCTTGTTCTCGAGGAAGAAGCGGATGGCCCGGTCGAGCATCGAGGCGTTCTGGTTCTGAGGTTCCATCGGCGCTGCCCCTTACTTGCTCGCCACTTCTCGCGTGACGGCGCCACAGCGGAGCATCGAGGCGCCGAAGTACGGGTTCGCCACATCGCCGGGAGCCTGCAACCAGGCAGCGCCCTCATCGTTGAACGCCATCGGGCAGTGCACGACGCTTAGAGGCTGCGCAAGCGGGTTGCCAGCGGACTCCTCGATTGCGAGGAGGTGCTCCGAGAGGGTGCGAAAGACTGCGCGGTCGCTCTCGATGTCCGGCTTAGCCCCCACCTTGAGCAGCGCCGAGTGCATCTTGTGAAGACGCATCGTCGTGGACTCAGGAAGCGTTGTGTCGGCAGCGGCCGTGATGACACGGTCAAGGAGAGACGTGAGCGACATGTGGGCCGACTTGGCAGCGTCGTCGGCGAGCCTCGACTGCAGCTCGAGGTACCCGGTGAACACGGCCGCAAGGGGCGAGTCAGCCTGCGTGGGCACCTCCGGTGCGGAATTCTCCGGAGCGTCGTGGTCGTGCCCCATCGCAGGGTGGTCCACGGGCACCTGCTGCGCGCCGTCGCCTTGTGACGTGAACTCCTCTCGTACATCGCCGCAGCCGAGCATTGAGGCCCCGAAGTACGGGTTGCGGATATCGCGCCCCGCTTGAAGCCACGCTGCTCCTGCGTCATTGAACGCCATCGGGCAGTAGGCCTCGACAAGGGGCTGCGAAGTGTCGTGGCCGAAGGTGCGCGCAATCGCGAGCATGCTTGCGGACATCGCCCGGAAGGACTCGCGCAGCGGTTCGATTCCCTGCGCTTGCGAAGCGCCCTCGATGGCTGCCTGTAGGAGAGGAAGCTCCTCGCGCCACGCTGTACGTCCCTCAGCTGAGAGACCCGCGGGCGAGATGCCCTCGAGGAGGTCACCCATGGACGCAAGCGCGCGTTGCGCCGCGTCAACGTCGTCGCTTGCAAGTTGCGACTGGCCCTGCAGGTAGGCGGCGTAGAGCGGTGCGAGCGCTTTCCTGAAGACCGTTGCTTCCGGGCCGCTCGCAGCGCCGGACTGGCCAGGCATGCCCATCATGCTGGGCTTGGCCATGATTTGCATCGAGCTATCAATACGGAAGGCGCCGTTGACGACGACGCGCTCACCTTCCTCGAGCCCCTCGAGCACCATGTACTCATCTCCCGCGCGGGGTCCAAGGACGACCTCGCGCCCTTCGTAGGTTGGCTCTTCGACTCCAGGCACCTCGATGTAGACCACGGCGCGCTTGCCCGTGACGAGCACCGCACTCGAAGGAATCACGAGCGGGCGCTCGGTCGTGGCTGGAGCGTCGGGCACAAGACCGAGGTCTTCTGCCCGCACCAGGTCCATGCCACACACGTCGCACTGGCCCGGTCCGTCCTTGACCACCTCCGGGTGCATCGGGCTCACCCACTTCCCCGCAAGTTGCCGGTCGAGCACGGCTCCTCCCACGCCAAGGCGCGCGTTTGCGACTGCGCGTACGAACATCCCAGGCTTGAGGCGCCCATCCGAGTTGTTCACGTTGACCCGCACCTTGGCTGTGCGTGTGTGCTCGTGAATGAACGGGTCGATGTACGAGATGCTGCCTTCGAAGGTCTCGCCAGGCAGTGCTTCGACTTCGACCACTACCCGCT
>JAKMDG010000244.1 GCA_022428035.1 Longimicrobiales bacterium | reverse complement strand
GGCTACGCAGATCGCTGGCGATATCGACGTGGTGCAGGTCGCGACCAACCAGTTCAATGCGGACCAGTTCACCTGGCCCGCCGAGGTGGCTCAGGGTGTGACCCCGCCGGGGCTCGACGACTTCCTGCCCGATGGGTTTTCGTTCATCGGTCAAGGCTACCAGATGGACTACGAGCGCCTGTCCCCCATCGTGGTGCCGGGTGATCCGAACACGACGCAGCTGATCGCGGTAGCCGTGGTCATCGATACGGATGAGCTCTCGAACGCGCTCGTCGAGATGCTTGGGAACTCCATTCTCTATTCGGTCGGTCGCAAGCATACGTTCATGATTGCCGGCAGCTGACCCGGGCGCCCGTGACTTTCCGGCCAGGCCGGTGTAGAACGACCCATGAACTACGAGAAGTCCACTAAAGGAATTCGGGTTGAGGTCTCGCCCCGCTTTTCCCTCGCCGACTCTGATCCAGCCGTGGGGACGTTTGTGTTCTCATACACGATCAACATGGCCAACGAGGGAGATGCCGCCGCGCAACTGCTCTTTCGGCACTGGCGAATTCATGATTCCGCAGGTGATGACTCGCTGGTCGACGGCGAGGGTGTGGTTGGTCAACAGCCTGTGTTGGGTCCGGGAGAATCGCACGAGTACCAGAGCTACTGCGTCCTGCGTTCCCCGGTTGGGTTCATGGAGGGTCACTACACCTTCGTCCGAGCTGACGGTGAGGAATTCAAGGTCGAGGTGCCACGGTTTCATCTGAACGGCCCTCTCGTCATGCCGACGCTCGCAATTGATCCGTACGAAGACGACGAAGAGCCGGGCGTGCTTCACTGAGGCATGCCCCGCCGTTACACTTGGCTCCTTTTGGATCCTCCGAGACAGTTGAGTTCCTTATCGTGAACGATTCCGTTGCCGTCGATGCGAAACGCATTCTTTTGCGCTACGGTGCGCCGATCTCCATTCTCGACTCCGTCTCGGAGCCTCACCGGATCGAGTTCGCTCGGGAGGTGGCCAAGACCGCATTGCCCGAGCGTCAGAAGTACCTTCGTCAGCTTCTGATCGAGAACGGCTACATCGTCCTCGACGAGGACTGACCGTTCGATGATGGTCGGCTCTCAGCCGATCGTGATGCGCACGGTGCGGGGACTGTCGAGCGGCAGTTGAACCGGCACGACGGTCCGGCCCGTGTCCGAGCGCAGGTCCAGTTCGGCGGCAGCTCCGTCGACCTCGACCGATCGGGCTTCCCCTGAGACGGACGGCTCGAAGACCAGGAGCGGGGGCACGCCGATACGCTCCGGCTCCAGCGTGAACAGGACCTCGGCCCCGCTTCGCTCGTAGGCCATGCGAATGGTCCCCTCTCCGATCGGAATGCCCTCGGCGGCAAATCGGGTCAGATGTTCGGGTATGCGAGGAGCCAGTCTGAGTCGACCGACCGGCGCATCTGGTGACAAGCCGAGCATTCCGTGCACAAAGGCGAGGATCAATTCACCTGTGGCCGCCGGCCGGTCCATGATCTGATCGGGGAGTGCCGGCAGTGACGTGAGGTCGTCCCACGTGGCCGGCCCCGCAGGTCCCCTGACCAGCCCCTCGTCCAGTACGGCCCGCCAGTCAGCCCATGCGCGATCCGGCTCCGATCGGAACGCCGAGGCGGCACGGCGGGCTCGAGAAGAGCGCACGTCTTCGACGAGCGCCGGTACGCCCGGATCACCGGACAGGAGATCACGGAGCCATGAAGACGCGGAGGCATCCACCGGGACGTGGGTGCTCGAGCCTCCAGCCATGGGCAGCGAGATCCCGCCCGTGGGCGATGGCGTCGTGGTGGCGGAGGAATTCGCAGGCGTCAGATGACTCGCGTGACGCGCCTGTGCTCCGAGCGCTCGAAGCGCTGCGAGTACCTCCGAGGTCGCGCCGTACTGAAGGGCATCGGCCAGGCTGAGGGCAGTCAGGCCCAGCCGTTCATCGGCTACGGCTGATCCTTCCCCCAGCAGCCTGCCCGCGATGTCCGCTGCAGGTCCTGTATCCCCCGTGGCGGAGCCGATTTGTGCGGCGAGGAGGCCTGCCCCGACGAGGTCGGAAGTTTGCAGACGGGAGAGGGCTGCGTCCGCTGTGGTGCGGTGACCGAAGGCAATCGCCGCGAGCCCGAGGCCAAGTGCTGCAGTAGGACGCTCGGCTACCAATCCACCGGATCTTGAGAGGGCCCACGCCAGACCATCGTCAACCGCCTCCACGCCGGTGACCGCTCGCAGCGTGTGCTCCGCTGCCTGCGTGGCTCTGAGGGCGTGACCTGAAAGATGTCGTGCCGCCCGCGTGGCATGCTCCGTTTCCGATGGAGTGCCGCTCGCAAGGACGAGCGTGTGTTTCGTGTCGCCGATCAGGGTGATGGAAGCTGTGACGCCGCCTCCCGAGTCGACGACCTCGATCCCAGCTGGCGCAGGGGTGATCTGGAGGCGTAGCTCCTGGCCATCCGCCAGGAGGACCAGTCCATCGGCGTGCGCCTGGACGTCCGGTGAAGGATGTGGAGTCGCCAGGTCCAGGTGGATGCGTGCACCGTCTGCTGCGGAGCCGGAGAGCTGCCACGCCAGGAAGGGCAGTGTGCGGGCCGCGACAACCGATTCGACCGCGGATCCGCGCGATCCCGTGAAGTCCCGCCGAGATACGCCGGGGTACAGGACCAGGTTGGCAGCGTGACCGAGGGCGTCGGGGCGGATGCCGGCAGTCATGCCGGCGCTGCCTCCGGTGTCCCTGAACAGTGCCTGACCGCCGCTCCGCGTCTGGCTACCGACGAAGCGGACCCGCTCGCCCTCCAGCAGGAAGGGCTCGGCGAGTGCCGGCTGGGCAATGCAGAGACCCGGCAGAGCCGGATTGAGTGGGGGAATCGACAAGGTCAGCGACCGGCGACCGTCATCCGATCGGCACTCGCTTGTTGGCGAAATCACCAGCCTTCACGATGGTCAGCTTCGAGAGATCCAGTCGATCACGGATGGCCTGATTGACCTCTTCAAGGGTGATCGATTGTACACGGCTCTCGAGTTCCTCATCGAATTGGAAGGTCCGACCGAAGTACAGGTTCTGGGCGATCGCTCCGGCCAGGCTGTTGTCCTGGGCTCGGTTCAGCTGTCGTCCTTCGAGCCAGCCATTGCGTGCGCCGTCCAGTTCCTCCGTGGTGAATCCGCCGGTGACGACCTTTTCGAGTTCCTCCATGAGCGCTGTCTCCACCTTGTCGACGTTCTCTGGAGCGAAGATCGCGACGGCGAGGAACTGTCCGGCCGCGTCCACGGGGTGACCGGAGATCACAGCCTGGACGGCGTAACTGAGTCCATCCTGGTTACGGATCCGCTC
>JAKMDG010000227.1 GCA_022428035.1 Longimicrobiales bacterium | reverse complement strand
GTGAAATTCAATCTTCCATTGAGGGTTTCCCGAGGGCTTGGGCGAGTTTCGCAGCTGGTCATCAATACTGTGGACGGCAGGACAGGCTCGACTTCGATAGCAAGCTGCTCGCGCGATGGTCGAGGCGCCCCGATCTGGTCTGCGCATGTGACGGCATCATTCTCCACACTGGGTCTCACCCCACCCGAGCATGAGCTGGACCTGGACTCGGCATTGTCCTCGTGTCGACGAGAGACGGATGCACAAAGCTTTTACGAAGCACTCCGGGGGTCGGGAACCCGCACTCTCGGGCTCGCCCAGACGGTCGATGAGCTTCACATGGGTGACGGTGAACTGGTTGCGCGGCTGTCTGTTCGAGAAGAGCTCGCGGGCGAAGTGGATCAGTATGCAGTTCACCCGACCTTGCTCGAGGCGGCCCTGCAATTGCCGTGCACGCTTGTTCCCGGTTGGGACGAAGATCCCAAGCGACTCAGGGTTCAAAGCATTCAGCGTGTCTGTGTGACCGGGCGCGCAGGGGCCCTGACATGGATCCATGTCGTCCCATCAAGCCCGTTGACCGACTCCGACCACGCAGACGCATCACCCTCTTTCGACGTGCTTGGGTACTCAGATCAACGGACGCTGCTCCTGACACTTGACCGCGTCGAGTTGGCAGAACCGGACCCAACTCTTGACGTCCCTGTGGTCGGATCAGACGAACTGGTCTACGAACTCGAGTGGCGTGGAGCTCGAGCGCTACCGATCGATACGGTCCATGGACAATCTGTCGTTCTCATGGACGACGGGTCCCCTCTCGCAGACCGCATTGCTCAAACTCTTCGTGATGGAGGTGCGAGCGTGTCCAGGGGGAAACTCCCCGACATCACGAGCATCTCTGAGGACGCTACCGATCTGCCTGCTGTGAGTCCAAGTCTGGACGACGCTCTGGAGGACGCACACGCTGGTGGGGGCGGACGCGTATCCGTATTGGCCGTGTTTGGGCAAGGATCTTGTAACCTCGACCAAGAGCTCGCGGGCGAGAGAATTCTCGAAAGTAACATGGCAGTCGGCACGGGCCTCGCCACACTCGTTCGTGCCTGCGCGACCCACTCACAGGTCGTGGACCAGCTACTCGTATTCTCGCAGCACGCGGTATCAACAGGGACTTCCGATCTTGGGGTCCAGCCAGGCAGGAGCGCATTATGGGGCACAGTGCCGGTCGCCCGCTCCGAGCATCCTGAGCTCAACATGCGGCTGATTGACCTGGACTCTCCTCGATCCGACGCTGCATTGGCTGCGTGCGTCTACGCCGAATTGATTGGGGATCGAGAGGACCGCGTAGCATATCGGGACGGGAATCGTTCCATCCCGCGGCTCATCCGCTCTCAAGGGTCAGAACGAGGTGGAGTCGACTGCATTAGTCCGCGACAGAGCTATCTCGTGACTGGAGCCACCGGAGGCTTGGGCCGGAGCTTGACGGCATGGCTCGTCGAGCAGAAGGCCGGCATGGTCTGGCTCAACAGCCGGCGTGCTCCGGAGCCTTCCCACTTGAAATGGATGGAAGAACTCAGCCGGACGGGTTCCAGGGTCGAGTGGTTGGCTGGGGACGTCGCTGACCCTGAGACAGTCCAGCTGATGGCGAAAAGAATCCGGGAATCCGAATACCCCTTGGACGGGGTGTTTCATGCCGCCGGTGCGCTGGACGATCGACTCGTCAAAGATTTGACAGCCCTGAGCTTTCAAGCGGTAATGAGCGGAAAGGTCGCTGGCGCGTGGAACCTGCATGAGGCCACGCGGCCAGATCCCTTGAGACACTTTGTACTCTTCTCGTCGATCTCGTCGTTTATGGCGCCTCCGCTGCAAGGCAACTATGCGGCGGCGAATGCGTGCCTGGCTACCCTGTCCACCATCCGAAAGCAGAAAGGACTACCAGCGCTTGCTGTCGACTGGGGGCCTTGGTCGGGCGGTGGTATGGCCAGCCGCTTGGCAGAGGGCCCGAAGACCGTCATGCAAAGCCGGGGATTTCAGTTCCTGCCTCCGCAACTTGCCTTGGACGCTCTGGGGAGCCTGATGCAGGAGGCATCCTCACGAGCGACGGTCATGGGCATCGATTGGGATCGCTTTTCTCGGTCAACTCGTCCGGACGAGGTGCCTGCGTTGCTAGGGGACCTGGTGGACTACGCCCCCTCTGAAGACGGTGAGAGTGACAACTCGGCAGAGGAGAAACTGGAGGCGATGCGCCAACTGCCCGCATCTGAGCGAGCGTCGGCGCTGGAGGTCATCATTATCGAGTTCATGGCTGATGCCCTGGGGGTCGCCGCTGCATCTTTAGGCCCGGACCAAGATGCCCGTGAGTCAGGTCTCGACTCGCTCATGTTGCTCGAGCTTCGACATCGTGTAGAGGCTGAACTGGGACTCTTGATCCCCGTGAGTGCACTCATGGAAGAACTCAGTGCAGCACGCATCGCACAGACTCTCTCGAGGTCGTTGGAGTCATTCGAAGTGAAGCAGGCCGACTCGTCGGACACATCGATCGAGGGCGAGATCTGAGAGTGATAGAATCGAGAAATGATGTCCTGAACCTCGCCCGAGGCGTTCGCCAGCAGGCTAAATCTCTCGGTATCGAAATGTGGCCGGAGGGGCCACGTCTCAGATATCGAGCACTGGATGGGAGCATCCCGCTCAGCCTGCGGGACGCATTAGCAGGGGTGCGGACGGAAGTTCTGGATATCCTCCGACAGGAACGTTCTGAACGCTATCACCTGGCGCCCATGAGCTGGAACCAGTTCGGAATGTGGCATGACCAGGTGGCCGCCGGGGCGCCGGCAGGCCTCAACCTTGGACACGCTGTCCAGCTGGAGCAGCCCATTCGCCTCGAGTTACTCACTCAAGCAGCCCAGGTGGTGGTCGATCGGCATGAGGTCCTCCGGACCGACTTTCCCCGTTCTGCTGAGGCCGCAGGCAGTCATGGGCGTCCGAACCGCCGTATCTGGGGCTTTCGACCCATTGTTGTGGATCAGCGCTCAACGACTGCACCGCACGCCCTCGATGGAGTGCTGGACGCGCTCATACACGAGCCATTCGACCTGGAAGAAGCTCCACTCTTCCGGGTCTATCATGTGCCGCTCTCCGCGGGGGGACAGGTCATCCTGCTCGTCGCCCACCACTTGGTCGTCGACGGACTCTCCATGCGTTTCCTGGGCCAGGAGCTAGCCCAGGTGTATCACTCCCTGGCGGCGGATGCCCCGTTACGAAAAAGCCGCTCACCCACAGACGTGTTCAGCCAATTCGTTGACGTTCAGGAGCGCTACCTCGAAGAGAGGGCGGAGGGTGCGCGTGTCTACTGGAACGAGGTGTTCACACCGAAAGTGCCGGAACTGACCCTGCCGCTCGTCCGGCGAGCGTCCCATGCTCCTCGTC
>JAKMDG010000192.1 GCA_022428035.1 Longimicrobiales bacterium | reverse complement strand
CTCGGTGGATGGTGGCTTCGAGAGTTCGCTCGAGAACGAGTCGGGCCGGAGAGGACGAGACATTCGTCGCGATCGTCTCGACTCACAGGTGTCGGTTCGAGTGACAGAGGTGGAGGCGGGAGGGATGCTTCGCGTAGAGGGCACCAAGTCCGTCATCATCGACGAGCATGAACAGGAGGTGACCGTGCGAGGGGTCATTCGTCCCCAGGACATCACGGCTGACAATATGATCACATCGTGGCGCATCGCAGAAGTCGAGGTGCTCTACGCTGTAGAGGGCTCGCTGGCGAGGGCCAGCAAGAGTCTGATCGGGCGTCTGTTCGGCTGGATCGTGCCGTGAGGGCTGGATCACGCGGTATTCGAGGAAGCCTGATGTTCTTGGTACTTGCGCTGAGCGTGCCGACCCACACAGATGGCCAGTCCGTCAAGGTGCGTGACGTCACGCAGGGGGCCGAGGAGGTTCCTGTTCGCCTGGCCGGTTATGGTCTCGTGACAGGCCTCAGCGGTACGGGCGATCGGATTTACGGTGGTGACCGGCGCTCGATGACCGTTCGCGCCATCGCGAATCTCATGCGCAACATGGGCATCGAAGTACCCGAGCAGGTCATACGCAGTCGGAACGCCGCTGCCGTGCTCGTCACGGCGGAAGCCTCGCCGTACACCCGCCAGGGTGGGCGCTTCGACGTCAGCGTCGCCTCCCTTGGAGATGCCAGCTCCTTGAGAGGTGGTCAGCTCTGGCCGACTCCGCTCTCTGCGGGGGTGGGAGCGCCCGTCGCTGCGGTGGCGCAGGGCACGATCCAGGTCGGGGGCGGAGACCGGCGGTCAAGGTACGACGTCGAAACGTCGGCAACCATCACCCGAGCTGGGGTCGCGCAACTCGATTTCGGTGGCGGCAGCGAGCCGCCATCAGGAGTCCTGGTGCTGCGCGAGCCGGATCTCGCACTGGCTCAGGCGATTGCCGGGGCGATCAACCTCGATGTGGGGTCTGAGATCGCGACCGTGACCGATCCCGGTGCGGTCACTGTCGACCTCCCCGACGAGGATCCCTTCGGAACTCTGGTGGCCATCGGGGCGGTGGAGGTCACCCCCGAGCGAAGCCCCAGAGTGGTGGTCAACGCCCTCGATGGTCTCGTAGCAGCTGGAGGAGAGATTCGGGTCGGGCCTGCGGTCGTGAGTCACGACTGGTTGACGTTGACGATTGCCTCTCAGGAGGTCGTCGCGACACCTGCAGATGATGCACCGCTGCCGGCGGCGGACCCGGCGGGCGGCGCTCCTGCTGTGACGGGCACGGACGTGGCCGATGAGGGCGCCTCGCAGGTTGTCGGAGTCCCGGGGGCTGTCCGGCTCGCTCCAGGAATCCGGGTTCAGGAATTGGCGGAGGCATTGCATGCTGTGGGAGCGTCCGGCCAGGTGATCGGGTCGATTTTCCAATCATTACGGTCGGTGGGAGCTCTACAGGCGGAGGTTCAAATCCGATGATTCCCTCGAAGATTACGGGCGTCCTCGACCCCACAGCGATGACGTCTTCGCATGGTGCGGATCGTGTGGATTCATCGCATTCGCGGCGGCTCGAGCGTTTGCGCCAGGCTGCTGAAGACATGGAAGCCGTCTTCATGCACCACCTTACGTCCGCCATGCGGGCGACCGTACCGGGTGGGGGGCACCCGGACGCGCCAGGAGCAGACATGTACGCATCGATGCTCGACGAGCATTTAGCCGATGCGCTCGCTGCCGATACTAATACTGGGATCGCAGAGGCTTTGTACCGACAGCTGTCGGCCAACTTCGGACTCGACGTGGCGGCAGAATCGGCTCCCATCTCCGAGCGATCCGCGCACGATACCAGTGAAACGCGCTCGCGGGCTACTTCATCTTCTGAGGGTGTCTGATGTTTGTTACAGAGGAATCTGAACGGATCCGGTTGGTGGAAGCGCTCGCGTATGAGGCGCGACTGTGTGACCAGTTGCGTGGTGTCTTCGAGGACCAGAAAGAAGCGGTTTCCGCCGGAGATCCGGACCGCCTTGCGGATGCGGTCTTCGCGTCCACACGGATCACGCAGACGCTGGAGGAAGCTAAGCGTCAGCGTCAGAGGGTCACGGCGACATTGTTCGGTGATGATTTGGACTTCGACGAGCTCAACGACGCCTTGTCGCATGACTCGAATCGGCCCGTTCGAAAAGCTCTGCTGACCGCCGCGGAGGCTGCGACGCAGCTCCGTCGACAAGTCTCGGTCCTCAGAGGCGCACTCCAGGTGACGATGTCCGACAATCAGCGTCACCTGGAACTACTCTTGGGCCGAGCGGGTGCCGAGGATCTTTCTGCCGGCCTCGGTGGCAATGCCGGCTCCGTCGTAGATCGGGTGGTGTGACGCATGTCCGGCTCCCTGAACGGGATCCTTTCTGTTGCTCGCAGCGGGATGCGGGCACAGCAGTTGGCGTTACAGGTCACCGGTAACAATATCGCGAACGCGTCCACGCCGGGTTACTCGAGGCAGCGCGTGGACATGGTGGCGGGGCAGTCGGTGACCTTGCCCCAGGGCGTTCTGGGAACGGGCGTTCAAATCGTCAACATCACGCGGGCACGAGACGCGCTCCTGGATGCGACTCTACGCAGGGATACGGCTCTCTCCGAAGGTTTTTCGACCGCGCAGCAAGAATTGCTTCGCATCGAGGCGGTACTGGCGGAGCCCACGGAGGCGGGGCTCGCGTCGGCGCTCGATGCGTTCTGGGACAGTTGGTCCGACTTGTCCAACGATCCCAGCAGCACCAGCGCCCGGGCGGTGGTTCGGGCCAGAGGTGAGCAACTCGTCGAGATCTTCAATCGTTCTGCCAACTCGTTCGGCGCTATACGAGCGGATTTGAGGGACTCCGTTTCCTCGTCTGTCGATGAGGTCAATCGTCTGCTCGGTGAGATCGCTGAGCTCAACGGTCAAATCTCGGCAGCGGTCTCGGGAGGGCAGGCGGCTCCTGGAATCGAGGATCAACGGGATCTCCTTATCGATGAGCTGGCGGAGCTGACGGAGATCACCGTGACCTCCCGCGCCAACGGAGGCGTGGGCGTGGCGATCGATGGCATTTCGGTCGTGGAGGGGACGATCGCCTCGACGATCACTGCCACCTATTCCGCTGGCTCTTACTCCATTCAAACCGAGAACGGGCTCGATCTCGACATCAACGGCGGCGTGATCGGCGGAACGCTTCAGGTATTGGAGACGGATCTGCCCGGGATCGAGGCCGACTTCGATACGATCGCTCAGGGGTTGGTGGAGCGCGTCAACGGGCTCCACACCACCGGTACGAACGCTGCAGACGTGACCGGGATCAACTTTTTCGATGATCTCGGTGACCTGACACTCGTTGGAGCGAGGAACCTGAGCCTCAGTGCTGACGTCGAGGCCTCGCTCGACAATGTGGTCGCCGGAAGCGGCAGTGGCGGAGGAGCATATCAACCCGGGGCAAATGATGTGGCCCTCGCCCTGGCGGATCTTCGAACCAACACGTCTGGCGGTCTGCTCGATGGCAGCAGCGTGAACGAGGCTTATCAGGAGCTCGTTGCAGGGG
>JAKMDG010000181.1 GCA_022428035.1 Longimicrobiales bacterium | reverse complement strand
GAAGGAGGCGTAGCTCAGGACGAAATCTGCACCGGCCCGTTGAATGGCCTCTACGTTTCGCTTGTGCGTTACCCGCGTCAGAACGCGAGCATCGGCGTTCAGGCGACGGCAATACACCGTGAGGTACACGTTCATCGCGTCGTCGTGAGTCGTCAGCAGCACAGAGGGCGCGTCTGCGATACCGGCGCGGTCGAGGACCTGTCGGTCCGCGGCATCGCCGATGAAGAGCTGGTCAGGAATCCCTTCGATCTTCGGCGTGAGGCTGGCATTTCGCTCGACGATGTGGACGGGCACGCCTCGGGCCTTCAGGGCCCTGCCTGCCGCGCGTCCCACCTTTCCACCGCCGATGATGAGGACCGGGTGCGGATTGACGTCGTAAATCGCCAGAACCTCGTCGAGTTCACGTAGCTGATCTTCCGACCCGAGAACGACCGGGATACACAGTGGGGTCAGAACCTTGTCGGGATCGGGAGGTCGCAGGTTACCGCCCTCCCAGACGGCTGCGATGCTGACACCGGTGAAATCGGTCAGCTGGGAGTCGCTCAGGGAGCGATTCTGGAGCGGCGTATCGTGTACCGGAAACTCTGCCAGGACGAGTCCATGGCACCGGCCGATCCGATTCGCATGGGCGCTACCTGACCGTACACGGTTCGCCAGGTGCTCACCGAGCTGCGCGGGAAGCTGAAGCACGTGATCGGCTCCACTCAACTCGAGGACATCGACCGAGTCCACCACGTCGGCAAGAGCTACGATCTGCACCGTCTCAGAGACGGCCCGTGCGGTGAGTACGATGTTGGAGTTCACCGTGTCGGAAGCGTTGGCCACGAGAAGTCTGGCACGGTCCACACCAGCCCTCCGCAGAGTTTCCACGGAGTCGATTTCACCCGTGACGACCGGAAGTCCCGCATCGTGCATGGCCACGGCGCGATCGGCATCAGGCTCGATGATATACGCAGCGATTCCGATGAGCTCCAGTCGTCGAACGAGACCTTCGGCAATCGGATCGTTCTTGCAGATGATCACATGATTCGAGATGTCACTCGGGACGTGCTGCAGGCGCCATACCCGATGCCGCGCCCGTTCTTCCAGCCATGGGGCGTACACCAGCTGAATGAAGAGGAAGGGCAGGATGATGAGCAGCATGACCACGCCCGTCAGGAGTACCACTGAGCTGAACGCCCGACCCAGATCGGTATGGAATGTGATGTCGCCGAACCCCAGCGTACTCATCACGGTCAAGGTCCAGTAGATGCCCGTAAACCAGGAATGGTCCTGACCCTCTCGAGCCATGATCAGATGAAAGACGAGCCCATACACGAGAATGAAGGCCGTGAGCAAGGCGATGTAGCGGGCGAACGGTGCGATGCGATGGCGCATCTTCCCACCGCCCTCGAGGAGCGTCGCGAGCTGCGAACTGATCGTTTTCATGCTGGTGTATAAATCGCTTGGAGGACCATGCAGGCGAAGATCCACGAGACGGCAGTCCGGGGCAAATTCACCGGAGCCTCGGCGAGGCTCCAGCATGGCCGGAGGAGCCATGCCGTCGGGCGTATACTGAGCCTGGGACTACCTCCTGAGTCTCCCGGACTTGCGTGGCCCCAGCATCAGGCCGGAGGTTCCTCCGCTCGTTCCGTCGCCGCTTCCTTCCAGTGCTCAGGATTTCCCCGTATGTCCATTTGGCTGCACAGATTCGCTGCGTCGCTCGCAGCCCTGGTCCTGATGGCGGTACCCGCCTCACTCAGTGGCCAGAGCGACGGAGATCACACGTACACGAGCGAGGCGATCGAGACTGGATCGCGTCTTTATGTCGCCGAGTGCGCGATCTGTCACGGCCCGAATGGAGATGAGGTAGACGGGATCAATCTGCGGACGGGAGCGTTCCGCCGCGTCAGCTCGGACGACGATATCCGAGCCATTGTGACCGAAGGTGTGGGGGGACGGCGCATGCCTGCGTTCGATCTCGGCCGGAATGAACTCGACGGTCTAGTCGCGTACATTCGGGCGGGCTTCGATCCGTCGGGCGTAGCCGTGCGCGTCGGTGAAGCGGAGCGCGGGGCGGAGCTCTTCTATGGAGCCGCCGACTGCGCCTCGTGCCATCGCGTGAACGGTGAGGGTCCTCGGACCGCTCCGGATCTGAGCGAGATCGGGGCGATCCGAACGCCAGCCGCCTTGCAGCGCGCGCTGCTCAATCCGGCGGCTGCTTTGCTGCCCATCAACAGGCCAGTCCGCATCGTGACGTCGTCAGGCGAAGAGGTACGGGGCCGACGGCTGAACGAGGATACCTATACCGTGCAGATGAGCGATGGGGATGGACGCCTTCGCTCCTTCCAGAAGGCGGACCTCTCAGAGTTCGCGGTCAGCGCGGAGCCAACTAAACAACCAACAACGCTGTCTGAGGACGAGGTCGCCGACCTCGTCGGCTATCTGCTGAGCCTCACGGGGGAACGATGAACCTGCATCGCGCCGCGATGGTGGCCGCGCTCGCCGCCCTGCTAACACCGGCACCCTCGACGGCCCAGATCACCTACGATCGCATCCTCGACGCCTCCACCGATCCGGGCAACTGGCTCACGTACAACGGTACCTATTCGAGTCAGCGGCATAGTGGCCTCACTCAGATCACACCGGATAACGTCGATGACATGGAGCTCAAGTGGATGCTCCCCAATCAGGTGTTCGGTGCCTGGCAGACAAACCCGATCGTCGATGACGGCATCATGTACATCACGCAGCGACCCAACGATGTCATGGCCGTCGATGCAGCCACGGGACGCGTTTTCTGGCTCTATCGACATACCCCGGCCGACGGCGCACGTATCTGCTGCGGTGCAAACAATCGGGGCGTGGCCGTCCTCGATGATCGCGTCTTCATGGGCACACTTGATGCTCGACTGATCGCCCTGGATGCGGTCAACGGCCAGGAGTTGTGGAATATCGAGGTCGCCGACGTGGACCTGGCGTATTCGATCACCATGGCCCCGCTTGTCGTGAAAGACAAAGTCCTGGTCGGGGTCGGTGGCGGCGAGTTTGGCATCCGGGGCTTCGTCGCTGCATATGACGTCGAGACGGGCGAGGAGGCGTGGCGCTTCTACACGATCCCAGGTCCCGGCGAACCCGGGCATGAGACGTGGGAGGGCGACGACTGGGAGCACGGTGGTGCTCCGATCTGGATGCCGGGCTCGGTCGACCCCAATCTGAATCTCGTGTACTGGGGGGTTGGGAATCCGGGGCCTGACTGGAACCCCGGTCAGCGTCCCGGCGACAATCTGTACTCCGATGCCGTCGTGGCCCTCGACGCCGATTCAGGGGAGCTGGTCTGGTACTTCCAGTTCACGCCGAACGACGGCTACGACTACGATGCGGTCCAGGTCCCGGTTCTCGTCGACATGGATTGGGAGGGCGAGCCTCGGGAACTGATGCTATGGGCAAACCGCAACGGCTTCTTTTATGTGCTCGACCGAGCGACGGGTGAGTATCTGTCCGGTACGCCATTCGTGAAGGTGAACTGGGCGAGTGGGCTCGACGAGAACGGGCGACCGATTCAGACGCCCCAGCCCGAGGGTCAACCTACGTGGCCAGGAAACCAGGGCGGGACGAACTGGTATCCGCCGTCGTACAGCCCGCGCACAGGTCTCTTCTACTTCGCGGCCTGGGAGGACTACGCCACCATTTTCGAGCCCGAAGAGTCGACCTACATCCCGGGGCGGTATTTCCTGGGAGGAGGCTTCTCTGTGCTCGCCCCGGTCGAGGGCGCGCCGACGATCGGGATCGGCCGGACGTCACTGATCAACAATTGGACCGATGTCGTCGGATACGGCTCAGTCAAGGCGCTTGATCCCGCGACGGGAGACGAGGTCTGGTCGTTCGACCAGTTCGACGTCACGGACAGTGGCATGCTGACGACGGGATCCGATCTGCTCTTCACGGGAGGGCGTGAGGGATACTTTCAGGCGCTCGACGCGCGCACCGGTGACCTGCTCTGGAAGGCGAGCCTGGGTGGTCAGATTGTGATGGCACCGGTGACCTACATGGTGAATGGACAGCAGTTCGTGACCGTTGTCTCCGGGAACTCCATGGTCACGTTCGGTCTGCGGGACTGAGCGACCCTGATTGATCCGAGGCGATGAGCCCGTCGACCATGTGCACGACGCGGCGGCAGCGGCGTGCGATGGAGTCTTCGTGTGTGACCAGAAGGAATGCCGTTCCATACTGGTGATTGAAGGACTCGAGTAGATCCATGACCTGGGCCGTCGATTCCGTGTCAAGATTACCGGTGGGCTCGTCCGCGAGGACGAGGACCGGATCGATGACGAGCGCGCGGGCAATCGCCACGCGTTGCTTCTGGCCCCCGGACAGGTCGGTCGATTTGTAGTTCGCCCGATCTGATAGTCCCACCCGGTCCAGGAGGCGGGCTGCCTTCTCGCGAATCTCAGCCGTGGCGCGACCCCGGCGTGAGATCAGGGGCAACATGACGTTCTCGAGGGCAGTGAACGCGGGCAGTAGATGATGAAATTGGAAGACGAAGCCGAGCCTTGTTCCCCGAAGCTCTGTGCGGGCTTCGTCGCTCAGCGGCCCCACGTCTTCACCCTGGAGGACGAGCTGTCCGCCCGATGGCCGATCGAGGAGCCCGATCAGGTTCAGCAGTGTTGTCTTACCACATCCCGAAGGGCCGGTCAGGGCGCAGAATGCGCCTTCAGCCAGCTCGAGGTCGATACCCTTGAGCGCCTGCGTGACGACGCGCTCCCCGTAGGTTTTTCGTACGTCTGTGGCCTGCAGCAGAGGTACGTCGCCGCCGTCAACCATTTCGAATCGCATCGGCCGGGTCCATCTGGCTCGCGTCTCTGGCGGGAAGTACCGCAGCGAGGAGTCCGACCGCGATCGCAACAGCAGCTGACCGCCCGTAGAGAAGCGGTGTGAGGGCGACCGGGAAGGTGGCTGAGCCGTCCGGGTTACGCGCGAGGTTGGCGAAGAACAGCGCAAGGAACGCGCCCAGTGCAATCCCCAGCAGTGACCCCACACCGCCCAGGATGGCACCCTGGATCAGGAAGATCCGTGTCACGGAGCGGGACCGGGTACCCGTTGCCCGCAGAATACCGATTTCCTTGGCCTTCTGGACGACCGACACCGCGAGCACGCTCGCGATACCCAGAGCGACCGCGAGAATGACGAAGACCTGGATCATCACGCTCGACATACTCTGCGAGCGGAGTCCAACCAGCAGGTCACCGTTTTGCTCCATCCAGCTTTCGGCGACAAGTCCGGTACGGTCCTGGATCCGCGCGGCCATGGCGTCGGCCTCGAAGATGTCCCCTCCAGTGACCTCGAGCGCGGAGACGCCACCCGCAATCCCGAACAGGGTCTGGGCGCCCCGCAGTGAGACGAACACGAGACTCTCGTTGAGCGTCTGCGAGCTGTAGTCGAAGATCCCCGAAATCGTATAGACCCCACCCCGGTCACCAGCAGCCTGAATCCGGACGCGTCCGCCGAGACCGGTCCCCAGCGTACGAGCCAACTCCGTGCCCACGACGACTTGAAAACCGGCGAGGTCAAAGCGCCCTTCGACCAGCCTGCTCTCCACATCGACAATAGTTCGGTAGCTCTCCAGCTCGATCCCGCGTACCGACAGAGCGATAGAACCCTGACCACGCAGCGCAATGGCAGGGCCCGTAATCGTCGGTGCGACTCCGCTCACATCCGGGCTGCGACGAACGACGTCCTCGATTGCTCTCCAGCCTTCAATAGACCGGACGCGTTGCGGAGGGCGTTCCAGCGTCAGAGCGGCGAGCACCTCACCGTCCATCGGATGGACTCTGGGGATCTCTTCGATCGGCCGCACGATCACCTGCGCCTGACTGCCCAGTGTTCGCTCGATAATGCTTTCTTGTAGCCCCGTGATGAGCGCCGACAGAAAGACGATCACACCAACGCCGACCCCTGTCCCGCACAAAATGAGTCCCGTCTGGAATCGCTGATCACGGAGATAGCGGAGGGCGACCCAGAGCTCGAACGGCACGGCTCAAACGCCCGGCGGGTTCGTGACGCGGACACGATTCCCCGGAGAGGTCGCCGACGGATCCGCGACGATCACATCGTCGCTGACAGCTCCATCGAGAATCTCTATATACGCGCCCGCCCGCAGCCCCACCTCGACGGGCTGACGATCGATTCGACCCTCCCGCACGACACCGATCCACGGCTGGTTCGTGCCCAGGCCCTGGACCGCCGTCTCGGGGAGTACGGTGGCGCCCGGTGTTCGACCGGTCTCGAGATTGACCGAAACTGTCATGCCAGGCAGCAGGAAGTCCGGAGGATCGGGTATCTCCAACCGAACCTCGATTGTGCCCTGCGTTGGATCGACCGCGGGAGCAATCATGGCAACGGTGGCCTGGAATACTCGAGCGGGGAAGGCATCTGCCGAGGCTGTGGCTACGCCCGCGAGTTTCAGGCCTCCCAGGTTTTCCTCTCCGGGGAAGACCACCAGTTCGGCCGGCCCGTCACTCGCCCACTCCAGCAGGACTCGACCCGGTGATACGGCATCTCCCGGTTCGACCGTTCGGGCCAGGATCGTGCCGGCTGCAGGTGCACGGATGCGGGTCAGATCCAGCCGCGCTCGCGCGGTCTCGAGCGTCGCCACCGCTCGCGTGACCGCAGCGGGCTCACTGCCTGCCGGCGATGCGATCGCGCGCAGCGAGACCAGGCGAGCCATGGCGTCTGCGGCTCGGATCTCCGCCTCCTCGACCTGTTGCTGAGTCAGGGCGCCCTCCCGAAAGACCGCTTGGAATCTCTCGAAATCACGCTGGGACTGCGCCGCCTCGCGCTCCGCATCCTCGATCAACTGCCGGGTGGACGCCCTCACTTCCGCGAGTGCAGCCTCGGCCTGTCTCACGTTCGCTCTGGCCTCGGCACCCTCGAGTGAGACGAGCAGATCACCGGCGCTCACCCGGTCTCCTTCCTCTACGAGCACCGCGGTCACCGTGCCCGTTGTCGAGACACCCAGTTCCGCGCGCAGGGGAACTCGGACTCGTCCCACGACTGCGAGCGTGCTCACGATGTCGCGCTGTTCAAGCGCCACGCGCTGCACTGCACCTGGTCGGCGCACGATCAGCGCTCCAACCATGACAATCGCGAGCATCAGCCCGACGGCAACGGCTCGTCTCATCCATTTATCCTTGGTAAACACTCGGGCAAACTACCACGATCAGCGATGGCTGACCCAACTGCACCTTGTCCAGGACCTCCCGTGGGCCCGACCTTGGCCAAACTGTTCACAACCTCCGACCCTGAGGCCTGCCATGAGGAAGCCAACGCTTCCGACCCTCGTTCTCCTCGCTGCCGCGCTGGTGTCCGCACGCCCGGCCACTGCCCAGGAGCCGAACTTTGGTCGAGCTGTTTCGATGACGTCCGACGAGTTGTTCATCGGACAGCCAGTGAACTGGTACGGCCCGGGTATGGTCTACGCGTATCGCTGGTCCGATGAGCGTGGTTGGGTGCAGGGCCAGCTACTGAGTGCTCCGGATTCCGCCCGGATGGATGACTTCGGTCGTGCCATCGCGTTCGAGAGCAACACGCTGGTCGTCGGAGCACCCAGGAAGCGCGATGGCTCAGGCGCGGTCTATGTATTCACGCGAGAATCTGCCGTCGCTTCGTGGGCCATCGAGTCCACGCTTGAAGTACCGGCGGAGTACGACGGTGCGCAGCTCGGCGTTGCTCTGGCGCTGTCGGGGAACGACCTCCTCGTCGGGTCGCCCGCGACGGGCACCACCGGAGTCGTCCACCACTTCAGTCGCGACGGCAGTACCTGGTCGCTCGAGGGTACGCTCGCGCCGGACGATGACCCGGGTGCCGGCGCCTTCGGGACGGCGCTCGCCTGGGACGGGGAGCGCCTGCTTATTGGCGCGCCAGCCTCCGACGAGGGTGTCGGACGTGCGTATGCGGCGGAACTCACCGCTGCTGGTGAATGGAGTGCGCCCCGTCATGTCGAGCTGCCCGACCGCGTCACTACGGAACGGGCAGGCGTGGGTCAGAGCGTGTTCATGACCGAGGAGCAGGGGTTCGTCGGGGCGCCGGGCGCGGCCGCCGTCGCGGTTTTGCATGCCACAGCCGATGGGAACTGGACGAGTGTCGAGACGCTACACCCACCGAC
>JAKMDG010000156.1 GCA_022428035.1 Longimicrobiales bacterium | reverse complement strand
GCGGATGATCGCACCGCGCACATTTCACATGGCATCATCGTGGTGTAGCAGATCGCTCCAGCAAGCAGATCGAGTAGCTGGCCGTCGCCCGCGTGCTCGGCTGCATCGCGAATCGCCTCCATCTCGGCGTGCCTCGTGGGATCGCCGGTCTGGGTATAGCGATTGAAGCCAGCGCCAATCACTTCGCCGCTCCGGACAATCACCGAACCCACCGGAAAGCCACCCTCCTCCAGTGAGGCCACAGCCTGTTCGTGCGCGGCCGCCAAGAATCGATCCATGGTCACATGCCTTCAATTGAGTGGGCGACCCCTTCGCTGGGCCCGGGTGTGTTAGCCCAACCACCCGGATGCTCGAACCACAATGAACGTGTTCACAACCAGTAAGAACGCAGCCGGAACCATCTCCAGTACCGGGTCGCGAACCTTCACACGCACGCCAAGCCCGAGCAGCATCAGTGTGGACAGTCCTCCTGCGCTAACCACGCTCAGGAGCGGCATGACGTACCCAGCGAGGAGCCCTACGGCGCCGCATACCTCCAGCGCTCCAGTGACCCGCCGGAAGCGGGACAGCCCGTACCGCTCGAATTCGTCGGCCATTCCGCCGGCAAACAGGCAGGCGATCCCGTAAAACAGGAACAGCACGATCGAGACCGCGTTGGCGATGTGATACTCGAGGCCCATTTGCCATTCTGACGCGCCGAGGATTGATTGCACGGGTCTTTGTAACCCCTTCTAGAAATTGCTATGCCAGAGCTCTCGATTGCCAGCTTCCTACAACTCGCCGTCGGCCTTGGGCTTCTGAATGTCTGGTTGGTCCGAGCCGGCTCCGCCACGGGCTACAGGGGCGGTGAGGCCAAGTCGCTAAAAGAAGAGTTTCAGGCGTATGGCCTACCTGATGTCGCGTTCTACGCCGTCGGGGCGCTGAAGATCGTTTCTGCTCTCGTCCTGCTTGCAGGGCTTTGGGTACCTGTGCCCGTCGTCCCTGCCGCCGGAATCATAGCGCTACTCATGGTTGGTGCGCTCGGGATGCATGTGAAAGTGGGTGACCCGCTCATGCGATCCCTGCCAGCGGCGTCCGTGCTCTTGATGACCGTCGGGATCGTTCTGCTCGCCTAGATCGTCGGTTCGACAGACAACGTCTCGCGATCTTACGCGCGCACTCTGAGTTCCGTTCTTCCGATGAAGTCCAGAACGAGATTCAAAATCAACGCGTCGTCCTCGAAGCCAAACGGTGATTCGAGATCGCCGTCCGCGTCGTCCGAATCCAGATAGTAGACGCATGCGAGGCGAACCAAGGACTGCTGCGTCGAATCAAGAGTCCCCCAATCGTCTTCTAGCAAAGTGCGGCACGTCCGCAGGATCATCTCGGCCAGGTGCACATCCAGGTCCGCGCGCTGACGAGACGCAGCGTCGATCTGTGATGTGTACTCGTCGAGCTCGGCCAGAATGTCCTCGTGGCCTACAGCCGGTCGGGCGAGAATCTCCTCCACCGAAGCCGAAAGTTCCTCGGGCACCTGCGCACAGAAGTCGAGCAGGAGTGAGTTCGAGTCGCCGGTGGATGTGGCGTTGGGATCAGAAGTCATGCGCGTGATCGGGTCGAGGGAATGATTCGCCGCACGGGGTCACGCAACCGAAGAAGATCTCGACTGACTCATGCCGTATGAAGGCCGGCAGGTGACCACCCCGCGGCTGGTAAGTGTGACGCCCGTGCCGAACGAGCACAAGATTCTGGCCCTGCGGACGGCGGTCGCCCGGGATCGAAACAACCACTTTTTTTATCCACAGTACGAAACCGCAATCGGCCTATCTCGAGAAGCGCACCCAGTCGATCTCAAGCCGGAATCCGCCCTCTTGCTTGTCCGTCAGCATGAGTCCGAACTGACCCACATCGGCTGGATCCACTGGAGACGTGGAACGGGGTCGGTAACCGCGGAACGTCGGCTCGAACGACGTGAGGGGTAGCTCCACAGTCGTCCACTGACCCTCTACGGTGTCGAACGAACTCCCGAACGCCACACCGTCCATACGGCGACCGGGACGGAGCCGGACCTGGTAGCGCTTGCCGTCCCCTCGCACCCTCAAGATGACCTGGTTGGCACCCGCCAGGACGTTCTCTTCCAGCTCAACTCGAACCGACGCAAACCCGCCGTTGTTCTCCAGCGAGAGACTCCCTTCGAATACCGCGACTCCGGGCTCGCCGCGTCGCAGGGTGCTCGACGAACGCCCCCCCATGACACCGTCATTCACCACGAACCAACGCTCCCCCGAGTCCTCCTCGAACTCCAGGAGCTTCAGCATCACCGGCTCTGCCTGGGCCGCGAGAGGCATGGTCACGAGCATGGCCGTCAGCCCCGTCAGTCCCAATCGCCGAATCATCTGTCTCCGCTCATCTTCAAAGTCCTCCAAAGAGAACCTTGAACCGAATTCCACACCCCGCCAACGGTCGAACTCGGAGTGCAACGGAACAGCAGGAATCCAATGCCGAAAGAATATTCATCCGGTCCCCCCCAACACCTGACAATGACCAGGCACGGAAGTACAGGTCGTTCGACAGTCTGCATCGACGCCACCGGAGGTCTACCTTTCACGAAACAAAAAGGATTCGGGACGGACTCGACAAAGGATGACGATGATCCAGTCTTGGCATGCTGAGCCGCACTTCATCTCACGGGTCGGATGGCTGCGAGCTTCAGTATTGGGAGCGAACGACGGCATTGTCTCAACCGCGAGCCTCGTGGTTGGCGTAGCGGCCGCGGAGGCGGCTCGCGGTCAGGTGCTGCTGGCCGGCATTGCCGGCTTGGTGGCGGGAGCAATGTCCATGGCGGCCGGCGAGTATGTATCCGTGAGCTCCCAGGCTGATGCTGAAGCGGCCGACCTGAAGCGTGAACGGCTCGAATTGGACCGGAATCCAGAGAACGAACTCCAAGAGTTGGCACAGATGTACGTGGGTCGCGGGCTGGACGAGGCACTAGCGCGCAACGTTGCCGAGCAATTGACAGCGCATGATGCACTCGGAGCTCACGCCCGTGATGAGTTGGGCCTGAGCGAAATCCATGTGGCGCGTCCGATTCAGGCGGCGCTCGCTTCGGCGCTCGCGTTCGCCATCGGGGCTGCCCTTCCGTTAGGCGTCGCCATCGTCGCCCCGCGCGCGTTCATCGGTGCCTTCGTCACCGGCACCTCATTGGGCGCGCTGGTCCTCCTGGGGGGCATGGCGGCTCGGGCTGGAGGCGCCAGAGTGACCACGGGAGCAGTCCGTGTAGCACTGTGGGGCGCAATCGCGATGGGCTTGACCGCGCTCGTTGGACGGGCAGTAGGCGCGGTGCTGTAGCGAGTTTCGCCAGCACGGAATGGTCTGGCTCTTCGCTTGCCCAGACCACCCTCACCCAAGAGGTTCGCCCCCCTGTGGTGACATCCTTGAAGTCGGCCCCCCGGCGGGAGACATACTTTGAATTGGGACGCGATTGGGGCGTTAGGTGAAATCATCAGCGCGGCCGCGGTCCTCGCGACACTGGTCTACCTGTCGGCGCAGATCCGCTCCGCGAGAAATGACCAGAAGACGAACATGCGAAATGAAGCATTCCGGCAGATGCAGGAGTTCAGCTATTACGTGATGTCTGACCAGTCACTCGCGTGGGCTTTTCATCAAGGCAGCGAAGACCCCGACGTCCTGACTCCGCAGCAGCAGGCCTAGTTCTGGCAGGCTGCATTCGCGTTCCTGAAGCTCAATGAGAACATCTACCTCCACTACCTCAAGGGAGTGGTGGACGAGGAATCATGGAGTGGGCTCCACGCCATCCTCGACGCCTACGTCACCCGACCGGGCATCGCGCGGTACTGGAACGAACGGCGGCTGGTCTTCGATCCGAAATTCGGAGAGATCGTAGATGCTGCCGACCCGAAAATCAGCTCCGGTGCCCAGGTTCTGAAGTTCTCACGGGAGGACGAGGTCTCCGTCAGCGAATGACATCCATCAACACATCATGGATGATGTCGGTGGCGACCTCCACCAAGAACACGTCGAGACCGACCTCGACGATTTCGGAGCCTTCGGGTAAGGTCAGTCGTGAGCTCAGTTCCAGCGGAGCACTCTTCTTCGCGATCCCCGGGGGCAAGGGCTTGCCGCGTTCAAGCCGGCGACGAATGCCGGGAGGAAGTGCCTGTGCGTTGGCCGCCCGCCTCGAGAAGTAGAAGTCCCCGATCTGGGCTTTGACCTGCGCGGAAAGCGTGACCGCCTGCTGGGCCACGGCCCCACCTCGATTCCCTCGACTCTGTGCCTCGAGGGCGCGGGCAGACCCCACTCCGAATACAAGGATGGTCACCAGCGAAACCAGCAGTGGACGAGCGAGTCCATCCATGAGTCTCCCCCGGGAGAAGCGTTGAGGCGTGCGCCACGATGAGTCGCGATCATGCGCGGGGCAGCAAACTCCAGACTGTCCCCAGAACAGTCTAACCCGCAGGCCGGAGGGCTAATCCCACGCGAGGAAGAGCCAGTCCGTGTGTTCTTCGTCGACCAGGTCATTCCTGTACGTCACCGGGACGAGTTCGACCGTCGTGAACGCGTCCCGCAAGGCCTCGACAAAAGGCGAGCTGTCCGCGTATGACCACACGGCCAGGACACCGCCCGGTGCGAGGTGCTTTCTGGCACGATCAAGCCCGGATCGGGTGTAGAAGCTTTCATTTCCCAGTCCAAGGTGATCATCCGGAGCATGGTCCACATCAATGAGCACGAGGTCCCACCGTTCACTGGCCTCGCCATCGAGAAGCGCGTACGCGTCACCCTCACGCACCCCGAAGCGCACATCTGCGAGCAGCTCCGCGGAGAGTGGAACCAGACCATCATTCAGGAACCCCACGACCGCCGGAATGAGTTCGATCACCCTGACGCGAATCACTCGCTCGGAGTTCAGCACAGCAGCCGCCGTGTATCCGAGACCCAGCCCAGCGATGAGGACCGATAGCTCGTCACCCGCGTGGTGCGCCAGCCCCTCGGTGGCCAAAGCTCGCTCGGACACCGTGATGTGGCTGGTCATCAGCAGCTGATGATCCAGAGTGATTTCAGTAATCACTGTGCCGGGCCGTGACAGGAGTTCCCGGCGCCGAAGGCAAAGGTCACCTAGCGGGGTGGTTTCGTAGGCGAGCACCTGGAGATTCGTCATCGTGACTCGTCTGCTCCATGGGACGGAGATCCGTGGCCCGACCCGTTGTTCTCGAACGCGAGGCGCACGCGGGTGCACCACGTCACTGCCCGACCCACGGGACACAAAACACGGTGCAAATGTATAGGAATTGCAGAGCGTAGAACGCCGGTACCGATAACGCCGTCGCCACAGGACCCTGCCCTGTTGCAGGA
>JAKMDG010000137.1 GCA_022428035.1 Longimicrobiales bacterium | reverse complement strand
TTGTCCATCCGGTTGTCGAGAATACGCTGCTCCTCGGCAGGCGTCAGCGTGACCCCGAGGACCTCGCGAAATGTACGAATCACGATCGCCTTCTCCATATCGAAGATCTGCTCAAGGATCGCCGATTCGGTCAACTGGCCAGCGGAGGCGGTACTCGGGATGTCGAGGATGTCCGCCTGCGCCTGAAGATCGTCGTCACCGAGCGTCGTCAGTACACCCTGGAAGACGTACTCGGCCCGCAGCATTCTCCCGGCGCGAGCACCTGTCGCGGCATCCGCGTACCCGGACGTGGTCAGCGCCATCTCGTCGAGCAGCGTCTGCACCTGCGTCCGCTCCAGCACCACCAGTGCATTCGAGAACTTGAAGTCGGTGATCATCATGTCCGACAGCGCATAGATGAGCGGTTCGAGATCGTCGCGATCCGAGTTGAAGCCCATCGGCATTACGGCGACCGATTGCGGCGTGATCATTCCGGTTGCGGTGATCTCCTGTTCCTG
This sequence comes from Longimicrobiales bacterium, assembly GCA_022428035.1. Classification (GTDB taxonomy): domain Bacteria; phylum Gemmatimonadota; class Gemmatimonadetes; order Longimicrobiales; family Gaopeijiaceae; genus UBA2589. The sequence goes on along the minus strand of JAKMDG010000137.1, from coordinate 2,302 downwards.
AGCCAGGGCCTGCTGGGCCTGCGCTCGGAGCAGGTTTCGTCCAATCATGGTGAGCCGTGTCCGTACCTCGTCTTGAGCCTGCGAAGACGTACCGACGACCAGGTAGCGGTTGTAGGCCTGACGGGCCGCGGACCAATCCTCCAACTCCTCCTGAACGAACCCGAGGTACAAGTAGGCGGGTCCGCTGCGGTTACCGGCATCGACCGCGCCCTGAAGGGAAGCGCGAGCGGTTTCGTAGTCCTCCGCCTTGAACTGGGCCATGCCCAGCTGGACCTGCAGATCCGTATCGCCCGGATCGGCGGCGACTTCCTGCTGCAAGCGTGGAATGTCGACCGGATCGACGCTGGGGATTGAGCCCGCACAGGCGGCTAGTCCGAGCCCCACTGCGAAGGAGCAGAGGCCCCAAAACAGGCGTCGAGAGACGAACGTCATGGCGTAGCTCCTTGGGGAGCGGCAGAGGAGCCGTTGGTTGAAACGGGGATGGTGAGCTCCATTGAATCTTCTCGCGTCCCCGTTGGTACTACCGTAAACTATAGGAGGGCACAAAACGGTGGGCAAAGACAATCTTCGTCATTGGTCCGCCAGGCGTGCCCTTCGAAACCGAGTCTTTCGGGGGTCCCCGGCTCCTGTCCTGGAGACACGAATGCGCAGACGTACCTTCTCTGTCGCGACCGCCCTGGCGGTCGTGTCCCTCAGCGTGCAGGCGGTTGAGGTGCAGGGTCAACAGGACGTCGCGACCGTAGCCGTCATGGATTTCAATGCGTTCATGATGGGCGAGGGTGGGGCTTCGGTGAATCTGGGTAAGGCGATCAGTTCGATGCTGGTCACTGAATTCAGCGGCCGGGAGGGCATGCGCATCGTCGAGCGTCGCCAGCTGATGGACCTGATCCAGGAACAGGATCTGTCTTTGTCGGGCCGTGTGGATGATGCAGTCGCGATCGAGGTCGGTAAGCTGCTCGGTGTTCAGTATGTCTTGCTCGGCCAGGCGATGAGCATCGTCGACAACCTGCGGATCGACATCCGTGCTGTGGACGTGGAGACCTCTGAGGTCATCGCGGTCATGAAGAAGACCGACGAGACCATACAGCTCTTGAATGTCGTCGTTGAACTCGCCGACGAGTTCAGCGAGGCGCTGTCGCTGTCGCCGCCGTCGGCGCGCCCCGAAGTGGAGGTGATTCCGGTCGCCGCCACGATCGCACTCAGTCGCGCACTCACATATGAAGACGACGGGGAGATCGAGCAGGCCATCGAGCAGTATGAGGCCGTGCTCGCGATCCACCCGACTCACCGCGACGCTCAGCGGGCTCTGGAGCGTCTTCGAGGAGCCTCCTAGATGAATCCCGTCACCACCACGCGTTCAACGAGGCTGGCGCTGCTGTTCATCGCCGGCCTCGTCTCAACTCCGGGTCTAGTGTCCGGTCAGGACATCGTCTTCGAGGGTGAACTGCCCAGGACGATGGTCTTCATTCAGGAAGAGGGCCGCGGCAAGGTCGCGGCTCGGGAGATGACCTCCTTCCTGCTCGAGGCCGGCTTTCCCGTGATCGATCCGGCGCTTGCGATCGACGAGTCAGCCCAGGCACTCGTCATGGCCGCGATGAACGGCAACGACGGCGCAGCCACGCAGCTCGGCCGCGACTGGGGAGCGCAGGTGCTGGTGCTCGGCGTTGCCGACTATGCGACGCGCGACAATCCTGGCCCCGGCGACCTCATCACGGCGACGACGGAGGTTGCGGTCCGTGCGCTCCGCCTGGATTTCGGTGAGGTCGTTTCTGACGCGGTTGCGGACGCCCGTGCGATCGAAGCAACGGGCCAGGCAGCCCGTGCGCTGGCGATTCGAGATGCGACGCAGCAGGTCATCCAGGACTTCATAGGGCCGGTCGTGAACGATTGGGTTGCCCGTTCGTGGCAGGAGGCCATGTACTGGGTGCCCGATCCCGGATCGATCCAGTCCGCCGCTGCCGAGGGGCCGTCTTCGATGACAGCCTCTGCGAATGCCCGGCCGATGCAGACGAGTGGGAGCGCGTTGAGTCAGCCTCCCGGGCTTGCCGTGACCCGTGCGGATGTCCTTCCGGATGATGGTGCTGCGACGCGCGGTATCGGCGTCGTACGACGTAAGGAGATGGGTGCGTCCGACGTCCAGAACCTGGTGCGCCTTGAGGGCGTCGTGGTGGGAGACGCGACCTCGGTGCAAGTCCAGGGGCAGCCGGCACTGATGGAGGAGATCTCCGCGGAAGAGCTCGCTCTGTTGGGGATCGATACCGGGAACGCGCTTCGTTTCTCCCGTGACTTCTCGCTTCCGATC
>JAKMDG010000090.1 GCA_022428035.1 Longimicrobiales bacterium | reverse complement strand
GATCCAGTCCCGGCGAGACCTCGTCGGCACCGTCGATGGTCAGATCGAGCTTGTCACGAGAGCCCAATTCGACGAGTGGGATTCCGACGTCGATCGCCTGACGTTCCGTCTGCACCGAGGTGGGCACACCGACGATGTCGGTCAGGTGACCCGCGCGGAGAGCCTCGCCTAGAAGGTCGACGAGGTGCCACACTGTACTTCCCGTGCCGAGACCGAGAGCCATACCGCTCTCGACCGATTCCAGCGCCTTGGCAGCAGCAGCGCGCTTGAGCGTGTCGGCGTTCAAACGAGGGGGTCCGTCACGTCGAGTGGTGACTCGCAAAAGGGGGTGCGCGAAGGTGGCAACTTATGCACGGTCGGGCGGGGAAACCAGTTGGTGCATCCGCGTAGTCGCGAAGCGCACGCCCTGGCTCAGCGGGCGTCGATCCGCGTGCGCGCGTCTACCAGCTGGGCATCGACGGCCGTCAATGCTGTCCCCCCAGCCGCGGACCGCGCATCCACTGACGCGGCCCAGTCGAAGACCTCGAAGACATCGCCCTCGAAGACGGCATGTGCCGCGGAGAAGTCATCGAGTTCAAGCTCGGACAGCGGAACGCCACGCTCCTCAGCCGTGCGGACGAGGGATCCTACCACTTCGTGCGTCGTGCGGAACGGCACACCGCGGCGGACCAGGTAGTCAGCCAGATCTGTTGCGAGTAGCTGGGCGTCCATGACCTCGGTCATGCGCTTCTCCCGGAAGACCGCAGTGGCGACGGCCCCACGCAGAGCCGGCAACGTCAGCGACAGTGTGTCGATGGTGTCGAAAAGCGGCTCCTTATCCTCCTGAAGATCCCGGTTGTAGCTCGTCGGTAGCCCCTTCAGGAGGGTCAGGATCGACATGAGGTTTCCGACCAGGCGACCGGCCTTCCCCCTCCCTAGTTCTGCCGCGTCAGGATTGCGCTTTTGCGGCATCAGGCTGGATCCGGTGCTGAACCCATCCGACAACCGTACGAAGCCGAACTCGACACTCGAAAAGAGGATCAAGTCTTCCGAAAGCCTCGAGATGTGCACACCGATCATCGCTCCCGCGTAGAGGAAGTCACAGATCCAGTCACGATCCGACACCGAGTCGACCGAATTCTCGCTGACCTGATCGAAACCGAGCTCGTCGCGAATAGCCTCGCGGTCCACCGGGAACGGGCAACCGGCGATTGCTCCAGACCCAAGCGGCAGCACAGCAGCCGCCCTACGGGCAGCCTTCATCCGCTCGATGTCTCGCAGTATGGGAAAGAGATGACTGAGGGCCCATTGAGCGGCACGCACGGGCTGCGCCTGCTGCAGGTGAGTGTATCCCGGCATGATGATGTGGCGACCGGACGTGGCGAGCGCGTGCAAGGCGTCAGCGAACTCTATGAGTTGATCGATCGTTCGATCGGCGGCCGCCATGCCATACAGCCGGACCCCGGTTGACGATTGATCGTTACGTGAACGAGCTGTGTGCAGCTTGCCCGCTACGGGTCCCGCTTCCTCACCCAACATCCGCTCGATGACCGAATGGATATCTTCTTCAGGAGCGCCGGTGAGGCCTTCGCTTTCGATGCGCTCGGCCACCCGCGCCAACCCGTCGATAAGCGCCGTCACTTCATCGTCGGTGAGCACACCGGCTCCGCCGATGGCCTTCGCCCAGGCCATACTGCCGCGAATATCCTCTCGCCACAGACGCTGGTCGACCCCGAGACTCAGGTTGAATGGCACCATCTCGGGAGCCATCCCTTCCTCGAATCGTCCACCCCAGAGGGCGCCAGCATCGTCACTCATGAGGTTCCACCGTTTGCAATGAAGTACCCCGGCAAGCGGGGCGTTAGTTGTCGCTCCGGGCCGTCAGGCCGCGCCCGCTTCGGCGACCTCCTCGATAAGACGAGTGACCGCGTCAGGTGTGCTCGCGCCTGTGTCGACCGCAGCAGCAGCCCGGATGGGGAGTCCGAAAAGCTTGATGAACCCGGCGGCATCGGCATGGTCGTACGTGACGGCATGTCCGAAACTCGCAAGATCCTCCCGGTAGAGCGAGACCGGACTGACTCGCGACACCGCAGTCGCTGACCCCTTGTAGAGCTTCATGGTGACGTAACCCGTGACCGTCGCACTCATGACATCGGAGGCGGCCTGCAATGCCTGCCGCTCAGGCGTCCACCAACGCCCTTCGTACAACATGTCCGCCCAGCGTGAGGCCAACTCGTCCTTGAGCCCCTCCGTACGCCGATCGATGGTGATCGCCTCGAGGTCCTTCAGCGCTGCGTACAGGATTGTGCCACCTGGGGTTTCGTAAACACCGCGGGACTTCATTCCTACCAGTCGATTCTCGACGAGGTCCGCTCGACCCACCCCGTGGCGAGAACCGATCCGGTTGAGCAGCGTCAGGAGTTCCACAGCGTCCAGGTCCTCGCCGTCGACGGATACAGGTACCCCAGCCTCGAACCCTATCGTGATGCGCTCAGCTTGGTCCGGCGCCAACTCCGGGGAGAGCGTCCACAGGTACATCGACTCGTCTGGCTCCCACGCAGGATCCTCAAGGGGCCCACCTTCGTGCGAAATATGCCAGATGTTCTCGTCGCGCGAATACAGCTTGGTCTCGTCGACACCCTCAAGAGGAATATCCCGGGCTCGAGCATACGCCAGGCAGTCTTCACGAGAGTGAAGATCCCACTCCCGCCACGGAGCGATGACCTCAAGATCCGGCTCAAGAGCCGCGTAGGACAGCTCGAAGCGAATCTGGTCATTGCCTTTCCCGGTGCAGCCATGAGCCACCGCATCGGCGCCAACGGCCCGGGCTATCTCAACCTGACGACGGCCCAGAATCGGCCGGGCCATCGCCGTGCCCAGTAGATATGAACGCCCGTACACCGCACCGATTTTCAGCGTCGGGAAGATGAACTCCTCGACGAACTCCTGGCGAAGATCTTCGCCGTAGAACGCCGAAGCCCCTGTGCGCATTGCCTTGGTCTCGAGTCCCTCGAGCCCTCCGGGCTGGCCAACATCGCCCGCCATGCACACGACCTCAGCGCCGTAATTCTCCTTGAGCCAGGACACGATCACAGATGTGTCGAGTCCACCGGAGTATCCAAGAACGACCTTCATGGCTTCTTCTCATCCCCCGGTTGATGGGGGGTTGTACCGGTGTCGATGCGAGAAAAAAGGACCGGGGTCGAAAGCCCGGTCGCGTCCCGCCAACGCGCCGGAGGGCTTACTGCCCCACGCTTCCGCCCCCGGTCCCCTCTTCAGTCTTTGGTGCTTCATGCATCTAGCAGGCATAATTATGCATGCCTGCCGTGGTATGTCAACTCCCAGGGTAGATCCAGTGACAGGGGGGTGGGCAGGTGCATCCCAGAGAAAAAAACGTCGAGGGGAGTTCTTGCTCGATTGCACCGGCCAACTTAGACCGGACGAGCCATCCGCTCGAGCCGCTCCCTGACCTCATTCAGCTTTGCGGGATCCCTGAGAATGATGAGGATCGTATCATCCCCAGCGAGTGTACCGAGGACTTCGGGCCATTCCTCCCAGTCGATCCCGGCCGCAACCGTCTGCGCCCCGCCCTTCATCGTGCGCACGACCAGCAGATGATCCACACCGTCGGCGCTGTGGAAAAGCGTCGGCAAGAGAGACCCCAAAGCCGGTGTGTGGTCCCACTCTTCCGGTGAAGAGTAGAAGCCGACCCCGTCGGCGCCCGGAGCCTTCACAAGCCTGAGTTCCCGCATGTCGCGCGACAGTGTCGCCTGCGTGACCTCGATGCCACGGTCGTTCAGCAGTTCCCTCAGGGTCTCCTGACTCGTCACCCGGTTCTTCTGGATGACACTCAGAATTTCTCTCTGTCGATCTCGCTTGCTCACGCGACAGCCTTCTCTATGAGGTCGCGCACCCGCTCCGGCTCAAATCCGAGTGAGCGCTCGATTTCGACACCATCTTGAAAGATGATCAGCGTGGGTATGCTGCGGATCTCGTATTTCATCGCCACGTCCGGGGCACGATCCGTATCAACCTTCACGACCAGCATCTTACCAATGTGCTGGTGAGCGATCTCGTCGATCAGCGGCGCGACCATCTTGCACGGAGCGCACCAGTCCGCGTAGAAATCCACCAGAACAGGGACATCGGACTGCAAGACGGTCTTCTCAAAGTCATCCTGACTCACCTTGACCGGACGATCGAGCAGGATCGGCTTACTGCACGCACTGCACACCGGCCGGTCGCCCGCTCGCTCAACGTTGACCGTGTTCAGCTCGAGGCAGAAGCCGCAGCGCAGACTCACCTGCGAAATCGAATCGCTCATCGTAATCGAGCGCCCCCCTTCCGTCATTTCCGGGTTGAAGGCTCATGCACACATCAGCCTGGGTTCTCAGGCAATCACAAGGCCCGGACGGCGGAACCGTCCGGGCCTTGTCAAACTCACATCGAGGGTCGTGAACCTAGAAGAGGTCGTACTTCACCTTGACCATTCCATAGCGCCCGATGCTCGGCACGCCCACGAACGCGAAGTTCTCCGAATCGAACACATTCTGCACGGCAAGCTGCAAGGTCGCGCGCGTGCTCGGCACCTGGTAGCCCAAACCGACGTCGACAACGTTTGCCGCCGGAACGTCACCTGCGAAGCCGGCGGAGACCGCAGAGAACGAGCTGTTGAACCTCAGGCGCGCCGAGGCGTTGAAGCCCGCAACGACGTCCCTGTACGCCAAGCTCACCGTTCCCTTCTGGCGCGGCGCATTCAGTGAGATCGGATCGCTCCCCAGTACGGGGAACCGTTCCTTCGACACCCACGAATAGGTGCCGCCAAGCGTCCATTGATCGGTCAGGAACCACTGCATGGCGAAGTCGCTCCCAAAGAGGGTCAGATCACCCACCGACCGGTACGACACGATCAGGTCAGAGCCAGGGCTGAACTCGGGCGACGAGACGACGCCGAGTGGGACCTGCGCGAGACCCGCCGCCAACTGAGGGATCACCGTCGCCGCCTGTGCCTGCGCCTGGGCAGCAGCCGTCGCGGGATCCAGACCACCTGCAATGAAGGCCTGTGTGAGTGCCGTCACGACCGGCACGGTGATGTAGCGCCCGATGTCCTGACCATTGAGCGTGACCAGCGGTGTCTGCAGCAGCAGCGGCGAGACGAAGTTGTTCTGCTTCGAGTAGTACAGGTCCGCCGTAATCTTCACGCGGTCCTCAATGATTCCGGTCCAGCCGATTTCGAAGGTTTCGGTGTTGCTCTCCTGCATCGTCTCGATCGGACGGATGAGTGACGACGCAGCCGATGACGGGGCCATGTCGCCTGAGATCGGATTGACCAGCATGCTTCCGATATCAGCGGCTGTCGGCGAGAGCCCTCCAAGCGCAGTCAGCAACGGGGCGAGTGAGGCCGGCAGAGCGCCTCCGGCCACCTGCGCCTGCAGTACCCCGATCGCCGCAGGCCAGAATCCCGTCGTGGCCTCGATCGGGAGCACCTGGCTTCGATCGGGATTGAACGGAGAGCGGAAACCCGTCACGGTGCCGTCTTCATTGATGACCGACCAGCCGTCGCGGCCGGTCCCGTAGGCGCGCAGGCCGAAACCCAGAGCGGACAGGCCAGGAGCGAAACCGTTGGAGATATCCAGGAAGTAATTCAGGCTGGACGGCGAGGAATACGCCTGGTTGTAGGTGAACCTGAGAGTCTGATCCTGTCCCGTCTTCAGGATGAGCGCGGCCCTCGGCGAGAACACGTTGTCGGGCAGAATGGAGTGACTGTCCATTCGAGCAGCGAGCACAAAGTCGATGTCAGGACTGAGCGCCGTCTTTGACTGAACATAGGCCCCCCACTCGTCCATCTCATCCGAATCTTCATACTGGCCGTTGATGTTCCCGTCTGTGACAGGACGGGTCCCGAAGTAGTCGAAGCCGTACGTGAAGTCCTGCCGTCCATCCCACAGATCAAAACCATGCTGAGCCTGGGCGACCCACAGCTTGGAGCGGTCGAGCAGCGGCACACCGTCGTTGAGGAGATAGCTCGAGCCTGCATCGCTCGCGTTCAGGTACGCCTGGGCGAAAAAGCGATCGTAGCTGACTCGACCCTGGTAGAACTCGTAAACCCAGTCCTGCGTCTGTCCGGCACCGAGTCCAGTGAGTTCGACACCTGATGATTGATTGCGTCCATAGGTACCGACGAACGTCCCCTTGTCTGCGAACTGCCAGTCCGCACGCGCTTCGACGCCGAACCGCTCGATGTCGTAGTTGCGCTGACCCAGACGATTGCAGGCAACCTGAGCTTCGGCCTGCGAGAAGCCTCGGATGACCTTGTCGCCGAGACAAAGCGCGGGATCGGCGTCAGCTGCGGCCCGGTTCGCGAGCTCGGTAGGATCATCGA
>JAKMDG010000099.1 GCA_022428035.1 Longimicrobiales bacterium | reverse complement strand
CCGCACGTGACCCTGATGCGGGCGAGCGCAAGGGAGTGCTGAATTCGCGCCGACACCTTACGGATTTGAGCGAGGAGTCGTCAGGCCAGCTGGCGACGGAGTGGGTGCTCGTGACAGCGTTCGCCGTGATGCCCATGGTGCTCACGATCCCGTATCTCCTTGGTATCATCCGAGGCTATTTCCACAGGATTGCCGAAGTGGTCGGCTCCCCTTTCCCTTGAGGCTCCTGGCTCGGCACTTGAAATGTGGAACCAGAGCTTCGCCTTCAAACTCTTACCTGGTAGTCCGCGCGAGCGGCACGCATCATGCTTCAGCGAGCACGTAAATTCGCGACCCGACTCCACGAGGACGAGTCGGGTCCCAACACCGTCGAATGGGTCCTCTTGATCATCGTCGCCCTGGTGGTCTTGATTGGGATCTACGCCTTCATCCAATGGGCCTTCGGAGAGGTCGAATCAAAGACGGGTGAGTACCAGGAGAATACCGGCAACACGGTACTTGAACTGGACAATCCCTGAGCCCACCAAGCAAGACAAGAGGCGCTGTCTCCGGAAGACAGCGCCTCTATTTATTGCACAACGATAGCTTACGCAGGCGTTGCCTCGCGGAACGCGACGGGCCCTACAAATCGGAGACCTTCAGCCCGCGCTCCGTGAAGCGCTGTGTGAATTCTGGCCGCCGCTCGGTGCGCTTGAATTCGTCCCCTTCCGGATCAAAGTAGAACAGGTCGTGCAGCACAACCTCGCCGTCTTCATCGGCTACCTCGGTCACATGGGTGATGCACCGGCGACCGCCAGGGAGGATCTCGGTCTGAACGATGACGTCGACCGCGGCGGCGATTTGCTTGCGCGTGGCCCACAGCGGCGTTTGAAAGCCGCTCGCCGTGACCATCATTTCCAGCCGACCGATGACGCCAGTCGGGGAGCCCGCGTGCAGCACGGACAGGCATCCGTCATGGCCGGTTGCCACCGCCTGCAGCATCTCGAAAGCCTCGGCGCCGCGGATCTCGCCCATCACGATACGGGACGGGCGCATGCGCAGGGAGTTCTTGAGCAGATCACCGAGGGTCACCTCGCCCGCTCCCTCGACGCTGGCTCGACGAGCCTCCAGGCGAACGACGTTGGGCTGGTCGAACCTGAGTTCCGCGGTGTCCTCGATGACGATGATCCGCTCCTGAGAAGGGATCTCCTTCGCCAGCAACTCGAGCGCCGTGGTCTTCCCCGTCCCGGTCCCGCCGGAGAAGATGATGTTGAGCTTTGCGCGCATCGAGAGCGCCAGGAAACGCGCCATGGGCACGCTCAATGAGCCGTTCCCGACAAGATCCGACACCGTGCGGAGATCCCTGGTCGCTCGCCGGATGGTGATGGCCGTGCCATCCACGCTCAGAGGCGACAGGATGATGTTGACTCGCGAGCCGTCCGGCAGGCGACAGTCGACATACGGGACCTGCGCATCGAGACTGCGCCCCGATGGACGAACGATCGCGTCCACGAGGAGGCCCAGCGCCCGCTCGTCCGGCAACCTCAGTCCGGAGTCTTTCATGGCCCCCTCGCGCTCCACGAAGATCGAACTCGTGCCGTTGATCATGATCTCGGTCACGAGGGGATCCTCGAGCAGCGGTCGAACGGGCTCGAACGCTGGCAGTTCGAGGTAGCGGGAGGGGTCGCCACCGCTTGGGCGCGAATAGCCCTCCATCACTCCTCACCGGTGTCGGCGTCGCTCTCGATGCTCCGCGTTGGCCGATCGATCGGCGTTTCCTCGTAGCCACGTAGCCACAGCAGACCAGGGTTCACGACGTACCCCTCGGCGAGGGAACGCGCGTCGCCGGGCGTCATGCTGCCTGCAAGGTACTGCACGAAGAGCGTTGAATCCGCGTCGCTGAACCACGCGTCGACCCGCGGGCCCTCCGCTCCGCTCCCGAGCATCGCGCCCCGAAGGATACGCGCAAGACCCCAGCCATCGATCCGCAGCTCGTCCTCGACACGCTCGATGAGGATCGCCTCACGCAGGCGGACGTACACGGTGTGGATCTCCTC
>JAKMDG010000085.1 GCA_022428035.1 Longimicrobiales bacterium | reverse complement strand
GCTGATCCCCGTCCTCATGATCCTGGTGGGACGCCTCGGCTTCACGCCCATGGTCGCCGTCGCCATGAGCGCAGGTGCGGCATTCGTCGGGTCCGCGTTCAGTCCGATCAACCCGTTTCAGGTGATCATCGCGCAGCAGGCTGCCGAGGTAGAGCCGATTTCAGGGGCACTGTTCCGCATGGTATTCCTCGTCGCCGCGCTCGCGCTGTGGATCGGTGCGACGATGAGGTACGCGGCCGCGACGCGCACAGCACAGCAGGCGACCGTGTCGGATGACATGGGTGAGAGTATGACGAGGACGGACACTGTGATCATCGGCATGGTCGCGGCGACCTTCGGCCTGATGGTCGTTGGCTTGCGGTCCTGGGGATGGGACTTCGACCAGATGTCCGGCGCGTTCTTCATTATGGGCTGCCTCGTCGGCCTTATCGCGAAGCTGGGTATCGGGGGCACAGCCGAGGCGTACGTGAAAGGCTTCCGTGACCTGGCGTATGCCGCGCTCCTCATCGGATTCGCTCGCGCGATCTCCACTGTACTGGCCGACGGACGCATCATCGATACGATCGTGAACGGGATGTTCACTCCTCTTGAAAGCCTGCCGCAGCTCGCCTCCGCGCTCGGCATGGTCGTAGGTCAGGCGCTGCTCCACATCCCCGTGCCAAGCGTAAGCGGTCAGGCTGTGCTCACGATGCCGATCCTGGTACCTCTGGCCGATCTGCTCGGTCTGTCGCGGCAGGTGATCGTACTCGCGTATCAATACGGAGCCGGGCTCTGTGACCTGGTTACGCCGACAAACGGAGCGCTCATGGCGATTCTGGCCTCCGCCGGCGTGCGCTATGAGCAGTGGATCAAGTTCACCGCACCACTCTACCTGGCGCTCGTCGCCCTCGGTTGCGTGTCCATCGCTGTCGCCATCGCGATCGGGCTGCAGTGACCCCGATCCGGGTCGTCGCTGCCGTGATCCGTCGGGGAGACAGGCTCCTGCTCGGCCGGCGACCCGATGAGAAGCGCCATGGGGGCATGTGGGAGTTTCCGGGCGGGAAGATCGACGAGGGTGAGACGCCTGCGGACGCCGCGCGACGGGAGCTCGCCGAAGAGTTGGCGCTCTCCGTGACCGAGTTCGGCACAAGGCTGCACACCGTGCAGGACGGCTCCTCCCCATTTGTCATCGAGTTTTACCCGGTAGAGGCCACCGGTGACCCGATCGCACTCGAGCACTCCGAGCTCGCGTGGCTCACGCCGGAGTCCATGGCCTCACTCCCGCTCGCGCCAGCGGATCAGGCCTTCGTGACGTGGTATCGCGCGTCGACAGACCACTAGGAGCCGGCTGCCCCCGAAAACGCCCGCAGGTAGTCCGCCGCCCGCGCCTTGGGGATCTCACTCTTCAGGCCGTCGACGGTCACCGCCCCTCGTCCCACCACGTCGCCAGCGTGTCGGATACTGATCGGACCTCGCTCCTCCTCGCTCGTCGACAGCGTCTTCTTCGCCAGAAGTGCGAGCATCTCGTCTTCGTCCACGTCGACCACACGTCCCGCCACACGATCCCCATGGAGTCGAAGCAGATCGTTGGACGGCCGGGGACGGCCCCGGGTATCAAAGTCGATCCCCCTGATCCCGGCGGAGATGGCGCGCCAGCGGCCCTGCTCCCATGCAGGAAGTGGCCACGCGTCGAGGGTGTGAAACCAGGCGCGTCCACCGCGGAAGGTCCATTTGAGGTGGTCCAGACCTGAGCCTGCCCCGTAACGGGTGCGAAGCTCTTCAAGGGCCATGGCGAGCGTCTCCTCCGCCTCATCCTGCGCCCGCTCGTCACCGGGGAAGGCCAACGGAACCGGCTCACGAAACGACAGGTCCTTCCCGTCATCCAGCTTGCGGAGTCGAGCGAGAAAAAGGCCACCTGAGTCGAGATGGTGGGGGTAGATGCGCGCTGCACCTTCGAGTCGGGGATCGAAGCGGACTCCTTCGAACTCCGTCAGGCCCCGTGCATGTGGGACGGGCAGGTGGAGAGGTTCGAGCTCGACCGGCAGGCGCGTCAACGCATCACTGACTACCGCCTCATTCTCTTCGGGCGCAAAGGTGCAGGTCACGTACAAAACCACACCGCCCGGCCGTGTCACTTCGATGGCTCGCTCGAGCAGCTCACGCTGGGCCTGAGTCACGTACCCGAGGAATGAGGCAGACTGGTTCGGTGCCTGACCACCCCCTCGTCGCAGTGTTCCCTCACCCGAGCAGGGTGCATCTACCAGCACGCGGTCGAAGGTCGCCCCCGTTGGAAACTCCCGTCCGTCGCCGGCGGTCACCAGTATGTTCGAATGTCCAAGCCGGTACACGTTGCCCAGGAGCCCGCGGATACGAGGCTCGCTGAGCTCCGAGGCCACGATGCACCCCGAGTCGTTCATGAGCTCGGCCATGTGCAACGTCTTCCCGCCGGGCGCGGAGCAGAGGTCGAGCACGTGCTCTCCAGGCAGAGGACCGAGCGCTGGAGCCGCCACCCCGGTCGACGCCTGTTGCACGTACAGAAGTCCCAGCCAGTGCTCAGCCGTAGCCGACAGCCGGCCCGGACCGGAGATCACCTGGTGAAAGCCCCTGAGACCAGCCACCGACTGCGTCGTGAAGCCACGCGCCCGCAGCCGGTCCAGAAGTGCGGCCTCGGCAATCCGACCTTCGCGAGCACGGAAGACCGTAGGCTCGGGGCGTTGAGCCGCGGTGGAAAACGCACTCCAGTCGTCGATGAACGACCGGTAGCGTTCGAGGTCGACCGTCCGCTCGCGCGGAGGTTTACGCCTCCTGCGTCGAGGCGTCAGAAGCCCAGGTCTTCCAGTTCCTCGTCTTCACGGACGAGGGTCAGAATCGCAGCCTGCGGAACCACGAGATAATGCTCATCTTCAAAGGTGATCTCGACCGCAGCACGCCGGAAAAAGATTGCGTAGTCCCCGATGCGCGCCTGAAGCGGAACGTATCGCGGCTCGCCCGGCGCCCCTCCGATCTTCCACGGCTCTTCATCGAGCTCCGTTGGAGCAGAGACGGGGTTGCCGGGCCCGGTCGCCATGACCGTTCCACCCTGAACGGCCTGGTTGTCCACCGCAGTGGGAGGGAGATAGAGCCCGACCTTGGTCCGATCCTCACCCTCTTGAGGTTGAATCAGGACGCGGTCGCCCACGACGATGAGACGTTTCCTGGAATCTGACATGCTCGCCCAGACCGGACGTTGGAACCTGAGAATGAAGCGAGAAGCTCGCGTCAGACCAGAATTCCCGCCACTGCAGCAGTCGCGAGAGACGCCATGAGTCCTGCGGCCATCGCCTTGAATCCCAGTCGAGCGAGATCGTGTCTTCGGGACGGTGCAATCTCTCCGAGTCCGGCCAGGGTCATGGCAACCGAGCCGAAGTTTGCAAAGGTGGTCAATGCGTAGATCCCGATGACCAGGGACCGGGGATCGACGGACGCGCCGTTACTGAGCTCGTTCGACAACTGCACGTACGCGACGAACTCGTTCAGGACGAAGTCGACGCCAATCATGCGACCGATCAGCCCCGCGTCCGCCCAGGGAATTCCAAGCATCCACGCCACGGGCGCGAGGGCGGCGCCCAGTATCCCCTCCAGGGTAATGCCCGGCGTACCGAACATCGCGCCCACCCAGCCGAGAAGACCATTGATCATCGCCACCAGGGCGATGAACGCGATCAGCATCGCTCCCACGACCAGCGCCAGGCGAAGTCCTTCGGCAGCCCCTCGTGCCGCCGCGTCGATTACGTTGACGTCGGGTCGCTCCAGGTCCTCGGTAAGCGACCCGGTGGAGACCGGCTCGCCCGTTTCTGGCACGAGCAGCTTGGCCATCACGAGCGCCGCCGGGGCCGACATCACCGAGGCCGCGATGAGGTGCCCTGCGGCGTCGGGCTGATAGGGAAGAAGCATTCCGGCATACGCCGCGAGGACCGTACCTGAGATGGTCGCGAGGCCGGCGGTCATGATCGCCATCAACTCGGACTCCGTCATGCGCTCGACGTAGGGCTTCACGACCAGAGGCGACTCCATCATGCCGACGAAGATGTTCGTAGCTGTGCACAGCGTTTCCGCCCCCGACGTGCGCATCGTGCGCTGCATCGTCCACGCCACGCCACGCACCACTCTCTGCATGATCCCCAGGTGGTACAGCACCGTCATCAGAGCCGAGACAAAGATGATGTTCGGCAGAATCCGGAAGGCGAAGAACGCGCCGGTCTCTGCTGCCATTCCATCGGTCGCACTGAAGGTCCCGTCCGATCCGAGCGTACCGACCGGGACTTCACTTCCTACCAGATTACCGAACACGAAGCGCCCGCCCTCCGTACCGTACCCGAGCACAGCATGCACGACATGGTTGAGGGCGTCGAACGCCGCTACGCCTACGGACGTTCGGAGCACGAGTAGAGCGAAGCCGATCTGGAGCGCCAGCCCCCACCCGACCAGGCGCCACGACACCTTCTCGCGATCGGTCGAGAACGCCCAGGCGATGGCAAGGATCAGAATCAGGCCCAGAGCCGCTCGCAGACGCGCATCGAGCATCATGAATCAGGTTCCCGGGTCAGAGAGTCAGGTCAGCTGCATGAACACCGTCGAGAAGATGGGGGAGAGCTGCTTGGCTCGCAGGGTCATCAATGAGTCGGGACAACGACGGCAGCCAGGCGGTGCAGCACGACCGAACGATCTCCACGTGAATCGAGGCGCCCAGGCACCGGTGATCGGATTCGCGAGGGAGGGCGTGCTCGTCGGGCCGCGGCACGGTACCATCAGATCGTGATTCCCACGTCTCAGGACTGACCTGTTCATGCGCCTCCTTCGAACCGCCACTGCTCTGCTGACCGTCTTCCTCCTGCCGGTCACCCTCGTCTCCCTGCCGTCACGAGCGTCTGCCCAGTCAGTCGGGCAGAGCGGGCGCTCGGACGCCGGCATGGTGAGCGCCGCTCATCCGCTCGCCACGGACGCCGGGGTACGCATGCTCGAACTGGGCGGAAACGCCGCCGATGCGGCCGTCGCCGCGGGCTTCGCGATCGCCGTGGTCGAGCCGACGATGAACTCGATCGGAGGACGAAACCAGATCCTGGTCCGAACGCCGGAGGGCGAATTCCACGGTATCGATGGTACGACCCAGGCACCGTGGGACTACGACCACGAGACGGCGCCACGAGCCTCGTTCGGTTACGCGGTCATCGGCATCCCCGGGGCCGCCGCTGGCCTTCTGAAGCTACATGAGGAACACGGCTCACTCCCGCTGGCTCGTGTCATGGCACCCGCGATCGAGTACGCCGAGAACGGCTTCCGTCTCCTGCAGGGTGACGCCGCGAGACAGGCAGGTGGCGCCGAGCAGGCACTCCAGTTCCCCGGGACCGCAGCCACTTACTACAAAGGGGACGGTTCGCCCTACCGCGCGGGTGAGACCCTCGTCCAGCCAGAGTACGCAGAGACGCTGCGCAAGATCATGGTCGGAGGGCACGAGGTGTTCTATCGAGGGGAGATCGCTGAGGCGATGGCCGCTGACTTCCGGGCTAACGGGGCGGTGGTCGACTTCGAAGACCTCGCGCAGTACGAGGCCGAGGACAGCCGCATCGTGCGAGGGACCTATCGCGGCTACGACATCATCGGGACCGATGTGCCCGCCGCAGGTGTGCTGGCCATTCAGGCACTTCAGGTCATGGAGACCTTCGACCCCGGTTCGATGACCGAGGCGGAATGGTTCGCGATCACCGGTCAGTCATTGCGTATGGCTCAGCGTGAACTGGCCCTGCTCGGACCGGACTCTGCCGCCGTTCGGGCTACGTCAAAGGAGTATGCTCGTCAGGTTGCAGCCGATATCGCTGCGCCCGGGCAGCAGCCCGAACAGGCGTGGGCTCCGATGCCCGAGCTCGAAGAGCGGGGCGACCTCTATGGCGGCCATACGACCCATCTTTCCACGGCGGACGCAAACGGGATGTTCGTCTCGCTGACCCAGACGCTCGGTCCGAACATGGGCTCGAAGGTCGTCACTCCGGGCCTCGGCTTCCTGCATGCCTCCACGCTCGGCGGTTACCTCGGTACCATGACCCAGCCAGGCATGCGCGCTCGATCGAACATCTGCCCGTTCATCGTCATGAAAGACGGGGAAGTCGTGCTCGTGCTCGGCGGTGCCGGCGGAGGCATGATTCCGCCGGCCGTCGTACACGCGATCACGCGCGTCATCGACTTCGGCATGGAGCTTCCGCATGCGCTGGCAGAACCCCGGGTCGCAGGCGGTTTTGGTGGTGGGCTGAATGCAGAAACATCGCCTGGGATCGGCTGGACTGATGGCGAGATCGCTCAGATGGAGGCCCTCGGGCTCGACATCAACGGTCAGCCACGCACCGGAGCCTTCGGTCGCATACACGGGATCCAGTACGATCCCGATACCAGAACCTTCATCGGCGCTGCGGACCCTGATTGGGAAGGCTCGGCACGCGGACCGATGCCTCGCGGACGATAAGGTCTCGGTTCGGGGTCGCCATGGCGCTCAGTATCGTTGTAGCGATCGCGCTCCCGACCCTGCTCAGTGCGCAGGCGCCGCCCGCCTCCCTGCCGGGCTGGACCGTGCCACGTCTTGCGGATGGGACCCCCGACTTTCAGGGCAACTGGAGCAACGCGACGATGACGCCGATCCTACGAGCTGAGGGTCGGCCGCTCGTTCTGGATCCCGAGCAGATCGTGACGATGGAGGGCCGGCGTCAGAGCCTCATCGAAGCGGAGGCGCAACCCAGTGATCCTGACCGCGAAGCACCCCCCGTGGGCGGCGACGGTTCGACCGGAGCCGCCGGGGGAGTCGGCGGCTACAACTACTTCTTCATCGACGCCGGTAACCGCGTCGCCTGGTTCAACGGCGAACCGCGGGGATCACTGATCACCGTCCCCGCCGACGGGCAGCGGCCGGCACTCACCGAAGAGGGGCAGCGACAATCGCGAGAACGACTGACGTTCACACGCCAATTCGACCAGTACGATAACCCGGAGAATCGGCCACTCTCTGAGCGGTGCATCATGTCGTTTGGATCGAACGGCGGTCCGCCGATGCTCCCGAACTACTTCTATAACAACAATTACACGATCGTGCAGACGCCCGGCGCGATCATGATCATGACCGAGATGGTGCACGATGTACGCATCGTTCAGATGGGGGAGCCCCGGCGTCTGCCGCAACACGTGAGGCCGTGGATGGGCGACTCCTGGGGGCACTGGGCAGGTGATACGCTGGTCGTGGAGACGACGAACATCCGTCCCGACCAGTGGGTCTTCGCGGGCTCGGCAGCCCGCTTCGTGCCCTCGGAATCCGTGCGTGTGATTGAGCGGATCACCCGACCCTCGGATCATCAACTCAACTACGAATTCACCGTCGAGGATCCCGAGATATTGACCACCCCGATCGGCGGAGAAATGCCCTTCAACCGGCTGGACGGTCTGCTATACGAGTACGCCTGCCACGAAGCCAACTATGCCCTCGAGAACGTCCTCAGCGGAGCCCGCTCGCAGGAGCGCGACGAGGGCCGTTGACGAGCCAAGACTGAAGGCTGCGCCGAGCTTACACCGAATCCTGGGGGAGAGGGCACGAGGCTGGAGGCCCCGCGCCCTCCCTCATCAGTCGAATCGAAGCGCCTCCACCGGACCCACGCTCGACGCTTTTCTCGCGGGTACATAGCTCGCCAGCAAGGTGATCGCGTCAAGTGCGACAGCCACAGCACCGAACCGACATCACCCGCAACGTCCTCTTGCAGCGGCCGGATGAGTCCGCCAAAACGAGGCTCCTCAAGCATCCCAAGGGTCAGTCCCCCCGGGGACCGCTCGATCGCGGTGGGTACCATCCGCGCCACATCGGCATTCGCCTGCGCAACGGTCGCATCCGTCCGGAGGCGTCCGATTCCGTGATCACTGTAGTTGCCCATGAACACCTCGCCCTCGTCGAATGGGAGGGGTGGCACACCGAGCATCGGCAGCGACTGGTTAGCCTCGTCGAAATTGAGCCCGGGTGCAGTGTGCCAGATTCCAACCGGGCCTGCTGGATTCTCGAATGGGAGCGGCTTGAGCACCACTCCGTTCACCTCGCGGAACATGGCCGCATTGCTGTCAATTCCGACCTCGCCTCCGACGTGCCGGTTGGTTCAAACCAGTATCGTGTTCTGCATAGCGTGCACTGCGGCGGTCCTCACCGGTGAGGCTCGGTGATACCCAGAGGAGCATGCACGAAGGGCCGGACCTTCTGGCCCGGCCCTTCGATGGATGATCGTCCGGCGCTCGCCGGTCCAGGGAACGTCCTAGAAGGAGCCCCCCGGCGAACGATCGCCGATCCGCGACAGCCGGTCCTGCAGCGTGCGCATCGCTTCCTCGACACGACGCTCGATCTGGTCACGCTCCTCGGATGAGAGTTCCTCCCACCCGGCGTCACCGAAGTCACGTTCGAGATCGCCAAACTGGGCTTCAAGTTCACGGCCGAGACCTTCGAGCTCACGCTCCAGGTCACCCATCTCGAACTCAAGCTCCTTCTCGAGCTCACCGAATTCCCGCTCGAGTTCACGCCCAAGTTCTTCCATCTCGGACTCGAGCCCGCGCATGTCGATCGTGAAATCCTCCATGCTTTCGAGGTCGATCACGAGCGTTTCACCGTCGAACTCGACGTCGAATTCCAAATCGTCGAAGTTGAAGTCGAAATCGAAGTCGAAGTCCTGATCGAAGCCGACGCGCTCGCGGGCACGTTGCTGGCGCTCCTGAGCCCTTGCGATCCGTTCGGCTACTCTGTGCGTGCGGTCGTTCGCGCGGAGCGCGCGCTCGCGGGCACGCTCCTGCACTTGCTCAGCCCGCGCCATCGCCTCCTGTACCTGCGCCTGAACGCGCTCGATGCTCACATCCGCAAGGTGCGCGACAGGTGCACATTCCTCCGCTCGCCCTGTCATACCCGGGGTGACTACGAACGCGTTGGCGTCCCCACCCACAGACACCACAACGCGCTGCTCGATCTGAGTGTGCGACACGAGGTGCGAGCATTCACTCGCCTCGGCGGCCTCTGTTCCGGAGCTGGCCATCAGCAGGGTCGCGCCACCTGCAAAAGCCGCTCCGCCGGCGATCAGTGCTACGGAAAGTGCGTCCGTGCGGAACTGGTACATATCCTCTCTCCCCCCGTGAAATCCATCCCTGTACCTACTCTGACGAGAACACGGGGAAAAAGGTTGCGCCGGCCGATTCACGGCCTGTACCTCGCCATCAGCTTGCGACCCCTCAGACGGATCCGCCAATTGATTGAGCTCCCGCATCTGAGCCACTGCTCCCGGTAACACACGAGATCACATGACCGGCTTCGCTCCTCGACTCTTGCTCCCTGGCTCACGGATCATCCTGATCCTCATGAGTTCTCTCGTCGTAGCTCCGCTGCACGGACAGGACGTCACACCCGATCTCCTCAACGCGCTCGACTACCGACACATCGGCGTGGTCGGCAACCGCATCGCATCGGTCTCCGGCGTGGTCGGTGACCCGCTGACGTACTTCGCTGGTGCCGCGTCGGGAGGCCTGTGGAAGACCGACGACGGCGGGATTTCGTGGCGTCCGGTCTTCGACGACCAGGACACCCACTCCGTAGGGGCACTCGCAGTGTCGGTGTCGGACCCGACCATCGTCTGGGCGGGGACGGGCGAGCCGCACATTCGGTCGAACGTCACCATCGGTGACGGCGTGTACAAATCCATGGATGGTGGAGAGACGTTCGTGCACATGGGCCTGGATGAGATCGGCCGGGTCTCGCGGATCGTGATCCATCCCGCAAATCCCGACATCGTCTACATCGGCGCTCTTGGGCACGCACACGGGCCGCAGCCCGAACGCGGCATCTACCGGACCATAGACGGCGGGGAGACCTGGGAGCACGTCCTCTTCGCAGACGCGAATACGGGGGCATCCAGCATCATCATGGACCCCAACAACCCGCGAGTCCTCTTCGCGGGGCTGTGGACTGTCGTCTTCAACACATGGGGCCGTGAGAGCGGCGGCCCGGGCTCCGGCATCTATATGTCGCGGGATGGAGGCGATACGTGGACGAAGTTCGAAGGTCGGGGCCTGCCTACGCTCCCGGTCGGCAAGATCGACGTCTGCATGTCGCAAGCCGATTCGCGCCGCGTCTACGCCCTGATCGAGACCGGCGATGGCGTACCCTGGCATGGTCAGGAGACGGAGGACGGTGAGCTATGGCGGTCCGATAACGGTGGAACGGACTGGGAAGTGGTGAATTTCAGCCGCGATCTGGGCGGCCGGACCGGCTACTACAACAACTGCCGTGTATTTCCGGACGACGAAAACGAAGTGTTCTTCCTCACGGCAGGACTCTCGCGCTCCTACGACGGCGGTCTGACATACATCAACCACGAGGGGCCTCAGCGGCCCGGTGGTGACTACCACGACCTCTGGATCGACCCTGACAATGCCGACCGGCTGATCATCGGCAACGACCAGGGCGTACACATCTCGAACAATCGTGGTGAGACCTACCACCGGGTTGAGCTGCCGATCTCGCAGATGTACCACGTGACCGTGGACAACGCGATCCCCTACAACGTGCTCGGAAACAGGCAGGACGGTCCGTCGTACCGCGGGCCGAGTAACACGCTTTACGGAGCAACAATTCCCAGAGGCGATTGGCACGCAGTGGGCGGTGGGGAGAGTGGATTCGCGAGTCCTGATCCGACGAACCCGGACATCGTCTGGTCCAGCGCGTCCGGATCGGGCGCACGCGGCGGCATTGTCGTGCGGTACGATGATCGGACCCGACAGTTCCGGAACGTCGAGGTGTGGCCGGAGAGCACAGGAGGCTGGCCTGCGGAGGATCTCCGGTACCGGTTCCAGTGGACCTTTCCACTGCTCGTGTCACCGCACGACAACAACACGATCTACGTGACGAGTCAGCATGTGCATCGTACACGTAACGGGGGCCAAAGCTGGGACGTCATCAGCCCGGACCTGACCACGAACAACAAGAGTCGTCAAGGGATCAGTGGGGGGCTCACACCGGATAACATCGGTGTCGAGTACTGCTGCGTGATCTATGCCTTTGACGAGTCGCCGGCACAGCAGGGCGTCTTCTATGCTGGCTCAAACGATGGTAAGGTCCACGTGAGTCAGGATGACGGGCAGACGTGGGATGATGTGACCGCCAACCTGCCCAACTGGCCGGCCGACGGCGTCGTGCGGGGCATCGATGCCTCGAAATGGGATCCCGGCCGAGCGTATCTGGCGGTGGAAGGTCACCAGGTCGGGGACTTCACGCCGTACGTCTATCGAACGGACGACTACGGGCAGAGCTGGGATCTGATCACGGAGGGCATCGATGATCACGTGCTGAGCTTTGCGCGGAGCATTCAGGAGGATCCCGTCCGGCCGGGACTGCTCTTCCTCGGCACGGAGAACCGCGTGTACATCAGTTTCAATGACGGGGACCAGTGGCAGCCCCTCGTCAACAATATGCCCGCAGCTCCCATGTACGGGCTCGTCATCCAGGAGCACTTCAACGACCTGGTCGTGGGCACCTACGGTCGCGGCTTTTGGATCATGGATGACATCACGCCGCTGCAGCAACTGACGGATGACGTGCGCGCGACCGGGGCACACCTCTTCGATCCTCGGGACGCATACCGGTTCAATCCGCGGACTACACCGGCCCAGCAGACAATCGATATGAGCGCCGGGGAGAATCCACCGAACGCCGCGTTCATCAACTACTGGATCGGTGATGCCTTCGCCGGCATGCCGGCCACCGTTGTCATCGAAGACGCCCGGGGCTCCGTGGTACGAACACTGGACGCGCCAACGGACGCCGGAGTCAATCGCGTCTTCTGGGACTTCTCGGGTGAGCAGAGTGCATCCATCGAACGACGGGTTCCTCCGCTCTATGCGGACTGGGTCGACTATGGCCCCGACCGCGTCCGAGTCCAGAGCGGAATGGCGCTGCGTCATCCCCCGGGTAGCTATCGGATCACATTACTCGTCGGTGGTGAGGAGCATCAAGCAGAACTGACCGTACTCAAGGACCCCGCCTCGGAGGGCTCGGCCGAGGACATCCAGGCACAGCTCGCGCTCCTCGCGGAGATCCGCAACGACTACGACGCCGCAGCCGACGCCATCAACCGGATCGAGTGGCTTCGGCGTCAGCTCTATGACCTCGTCGACGTACTCGATAGCCAAGGGGGAGCGGAGGATCTCGTTCGGGGAGCGAACACGCTCGATGAGAGCCTGATCGGAATCGAGGAGGAGCTGATTCAACTCAGATCGACCGGCACTGGCCAGGACGGCGTACGGTATCCGGCGAAGGTCACCGGGAAGCTGAGACATCTCGCGAATGGCGTGCGCAGCGCCGATTTCCGGCCCACGGACCAGCATCGTGAGGTCCACGTGCTACTCCGGAATATTCTGATGAGCGCTCGTGCGGACCTCGACGCACTGCTTGAGCGTGAACTCGCTGAATTCAATCAGCTCCTGAGGGATCGAGGACTGAATCCGCTCATCAGTGACTGAGGGCGCGGTGCCTTTCTTTATCCTATAGGGCGAGCGAGCAGGCTCGTCCGTCAGGTCAGCGCGGATCGAGGGAAACCCCGACCCGCGCTACTGGTAAGACAACCGTGCACGACCGCAGGCTGTGCGCGACGTCCAGACTCGTCACCCCATCGGAGAGGTTCTCGTGCGCATCTTGGCGCTCGCTGCGTTCATCACGATCGTTCCCGCGGCTGCGACCGCTCAAGTCGACGCAATCCCCAGTCGGCTGGCCGAAATCGAGTTGGAACGCTCCCGGATCTGCGTCGGCACTTTGGCGGGGATCGCCGTGCTGGACCAGACGCTTGAGCCCCTTGTCAGGCGCGGCACGAGACTTCGTCAGATCGGGGAGGCCGTGGCGCTGGAGGATCGGAGTGGTCTCGAGCCCTTTGACGGAACGGACCCAACCGAGGGTATGGTCCGTGACTGGTTCACCACGGATGCAGCCCTCGCGCAACGGTACCTGACCACCGAGGACGAACAACTCCAGGCCGAGCGACAGGCCGGCCGGGAGACGATCAAGAATTTGGTGGCACAGGCTCTCACCTCGCTCCAGGCTCAGGCTGATAGTGTGCTGACCGCCAACGCGGATCTGATTCAGTCCGCCGGGCCGTGTGATGGCGCGATTTTCGTTCGTAGCGCAGTGCAGGACGCCTGTGCCGACGCGTCGGGGGCAATCTGCGATCAGGCCGGGCTCCCGGCGGGAGAGGCGGCGGACTTCCGCTTCGTCGACGCCGGCGAGTCGGTTTGGGAAATCCAGGAGAGTCGACCGTGGACCGTACCGGGCCCGCTCCAGCCTAACGCGGATGGTCAGCTTGGTGGTGGCCGTACCATCGGGTACGCGAGAGTGGGTAATGTGGCGGTGTCCCTGTCGTTCTCTCCCTTGTTCGTGAATCGAGAGGACGCGTCGGCCGAGGAGCTCGCCGGATACGAGGCGATCAACGACTCCATCGGGCTGACATTCGACCACCCTGATCTGGCAGTCGCCCCTGCTCTCAGTCTCCGAGCGGCTCTGCCTGAACCGCTGGGGACCGAGACACGCTACGTCGTGCACTTTGGCGAGATCACGGCCCCGGATGTCTTGTGGACTGGAGCCGCTGGTTCGGGCGTGTCGATCGAGGCCGTGATACCTCTTGCCGCTGCGCACGTAGCACGCCTGCGCGCCGGCGACCCGATCATGCTCACCGCTGTCGGCGGAGAAAGCGGAGATCAGACCGAGTATTCGATCCTCGTCGGCAACGTGAACC
>JAKMDG010000359.1 GCA_022428035.1 Longimicrobiales bacterium | reverse complement strand
GAAGTACGGCAACAAGATCTCCTGGGCCGACCTGATGATCCTCGCTGGCAACGCCGCCATCGAGTCGATGAGCGGCAAGACCTTTGGCTTTGGCGGGGGGCGCGCGGATACCTGGGAGCCCGAAGAGGACATCTACTGGGGCCCCGAAGCCGAATGGCTGGCTACCAGCGACAAGGCCAACAGCCGCTATTCGGGCGACCGTGAACTGGAGAACCCGCTCGCTGCGGTGCAGATGGGCCTCATTTACGTGAACCCCGAAGGGCCCGACGGGAACCCCGATCCGCTCGCTTCCGCCCGTGATATCCGCGAGACGTTCAAGCGGATGGCCATGAACGACTACGAGACCGTTGCGCTCATTGCAGGGGGCCACACCTTCGGCAAGGCTCACGGCGCGGGCGACGTTGTCGACGTAACCCCTGCCGCCTACACGGACATGTTTGGTCTCACGCCCGAGGCCGCGCCGGTCGAGGCTCAGGGCTTCGGCTGGCTCAGCAACTACGAGAGCGGTAAGGGCCGAGACACCATCACCAGCGGTCTCGAAGGCGCATGGACCTCCCACCCGACGGTGTGGGACATGGGCTATTACGACGTTCTTTTCGGCTACGAGTGGGAACTGACGAAAAGCCCCGCCGGCGCCTGGCAGTGGGCACCGATGGATCTGAAGCAGGAGGACATGGCGCCGGATGTGGAAGACCCGTCCCAGCGCGTGCCGATCATGATGTCCACGGCGGACATGGCGATGCGCATGGACCCGGACTACGAGAAGATCTCGCGCCGCTTCCACGCCAACCCCGACGAGTTTGCCGACGCGTTCGCCCGCGCGTGGTTTAAGCTGACCCACCGCGATATGGGCCCGAAGTCGTGCTATCTCGGCCCGGAAGTCCCGGATGAGGATCTTATCTGGCAGGACCCGATCCCCGCCGTCGATCACGCGCTGATCGACGCGCGGGACATCGCTGACCTCAAAGGCAGGATCCTGGACTCGGGACTGTCGATCGAGGAGCTCGTCTACACGGCGTGGTCCTCGGCGGCCACCTTTCGTGGCTCCGACAAGCGTGGCGGTGCGAACGGCGCCCGCATTCGCCTCGCGCCGCAGAGCGGATGGGAGGCGAACCAGCCGGAGCAACTCACGAGGGTCCTGGAGACCCTGGACGGGATCCGGACCGACTTCGACTCCCAGCCCGGCGCAAAGAAGGTCACCCTCGCGGACCTCATCGTCCTCGGCGGCTGTGCCGCCGTCGCGCCGGCGGCGACGGCCGCCGGCCACGATGAGGAGGTTCCGTTCACGCCGGGACGTATGGACGCGTCGGACGAGCAAACCGACGCCGATTCGTTCGATGTACTCGAGCCGATCTCGGACGGCTTCCGCAACTACCTCGGGGAAGCCTATACCGTTTCGGCCGAGGAACTCCTCCTCGATCGTGCTCAGCTCCTGACGCTGAGCGCACCTGAGATGACGGCCCTCGTCGGGGGAATGCGTGTACTGAACGCGAACTTTGGTCATGCCCAGCATGGCGTCTTTACGGACCGTCCCCGCACGCTCACGAACGATTTCTTCGTGAACCTGCTCGACATGAACACCGAGTGGCAGAAACGATCCGACACCCCCGACGTATTCGAGGGACGTGACCGTGCGACGGGCAACGTGAAGTGGACCGGCACCCGGGTGGATCTGGTGTTCGGATCACACTCACAGCTTCGTGCGATCGCCGAGGTGTACGGACAGGACGACGCGGAGCAGCGCTTCGTGCACGACTTCATCGCGGCGTGGGACAAGGTCATGAACCTGGATCGGTTCGACCTGGCCTGAACCGACTGAGGTTGCAGGACGACGAGGCGCCCGGTCGACGAGGTACGTCGCCGGGCGCCGAGTCGTTGGGCCGTGCAACGCCGGGCGAATGCGCCTTGCTCGCGCACGCCGACGACGGGACTTTCAGCCTCCCTTCCGTCCCACTCTCTCGCAGGTAGCCCTCGCATGCACGTTCGCAGGAGCCCAGCGGCGATCCTCGTCGCCCTTCTCGTACTGTCCTTCAGCGCGCGTCCCGAACCGGTGTCGGCCACGTGGTCGATCATCGCGGTGGATGCAGAGACGGGCCTGGTCGTCATCGCCTCGGCCACGTGCGTCACAGCCGAGGGGCTACGGACTAGAGGCGGACTCAAGAGCATCCAGGCGGTGATCGTACCCGGGATCGGCGTCGCCGCCGCTCAGGCCAGTGTGGATGGCACGCGCCAGAATCAGATGCTCATTTTCGAGCAGATGCGTGCCGGCACCGACCCAGACGACATCATCCGGATGCTCTCCGAAGATCCAGCCTTTGAACGACGCCAGTTCGGGATCGTGGATCTTCAGGGGCGGATGGCGGGCTTTTCCGGGACGGGGAACGGATACGCGTCCCTCGCCGTCCAGAGTGAGATCCGGGAGGAGAACATCTACTTCTCCGTTCAGGGGAACATCCTCGAGAATCACGACGTCGTGCTCGAGGCGGTCGAAGCCATCCTGGCCGACGAGGGGACCATCGTCGATCGGGTGATGGCCGGCATGGAAGCCGCTTCTGCGGCGGGTGGTGACGCGCGCTGCAGCTGTCGGAGTCAGCCCGTGCCCGAGACCGAGGCCGGTTGTCGGCACCGTGGAGCGCACGTCGCCTACATCGCGGCGGCTCGCCCCGAGGACCCGGTCGGAGACGGGCACAGCGACGGCGAGTATTCACTGTTCATCGACGTGGACGACGAGAACACCGCTACCGACGAGAGCGCGAGCCCGGTGGCCACGCTGCGGATGCGCTTTGACGCGTGGAAGGCCGGTGGGGGACTCGAGCGACTTGGCGCACAGGACTGATGACGCCATTCGATCTGCTCATTCCACTCCCGCTCCACGCTTCCACCGCTGAGTCAGTGGGAATCGTGCTCCTGGTGCTCCATCGTCCGGCGCGAATTGGCGGCTGCGGCTCCGGGGCGGCATCATGGCCTTGCACCAGATCCCCGGAGCTGTGAGCAACGCCGGGCCAACGAGCAGATACTCCCCACCGCTCCCCATCTGGAGAGACCATGAGTACGGTGACTTCGAGATTGATCGTTCATGCCGCCATCCTGGCCTGTCTTTTCTCGGGCCTCCCAACCTGTGCGGCTTCTCAGGACGCCATGTGGGGAGGGGAGCTGGTTGCCCGGATCGACTCTCTTGCTGAGGCGACGCTCCGCGACGGGCCCGTTGCAGGCCTGACCATTGGCGTGAAGCGTGGCGCTGACCTACTCCTGGTGAAGGGCTACGGAGACGCGGACATCGAGAACAGCGTACCCATGACAGCAGAGACCGTGTACCGGATCGGGTCTCTCACGAAGCAGTTCACGGCCGCCGCGGTCATGCAGCTGGTGGAGGCCGGCCTGATCGACCTCGACGACCCGCTGACGCAGTACTTGCCGAACTATCCCACTCAGGGTCACGAGGTGAGCATTCGGCACCTCCTCACACATACGTCCGGGATCAAGAGCTACACGAGCCTCGGAGACGTCTTCTGGCTGAAGGCCGGACTACTGGACCTCACCCACACCGAGATGCTCGAGCTCTTCCAGGACGAGCCGTTCGACTTCGCTCCCGGCGAGGCGTACCGGTACAACAACTCAGGGTACTACCTGCTCGGCATGATCATCGAGGAGGTGAGCGGTGACACCTACGACGATTATCTCGATACCCACCTCTTCGGGCCGCTGGGTCTGTCGCGTTCGTCCTATTGCCATGAGGCCCAGATCATCCGCGGCAGGGCGGAGGGCTATGAGCAGGGAGCCGGGTGGCTTCTGAACGACGGGAGCATTTCCATGAACACCCCGGGAGCAGCAGGCGCGCTGTGCTCCACCGTGCCGGATCTTCTGTCATGGACCGCGGCCCTGCGGAGTGGACGCGTCGTCTCTTCGGCCAGCTACCAGGCCATGACGACGTCAGGCCTGCTGAACGATGGCTCCGCCACCGGATATGGGCTCGCTCTCGGTCTTGCTCCTCTTGGGGAACACGCCAGGGTGGCTCACACCGGCGGAATCAATGGCTTCAGCACAGTGATGGCGCACTATCCAGGATCTGATCTCGATATCGTGGTCTTGTCCAACACGAGTAGCCAGGCCCCGGGACAGGTCGAGGGCCACATTGCTAGATGGGCCCTGGGGTTAGCGCTCGACAACTGAAGTTGTAAGCACCGTGACTCCGGGGTCAGGCGGGCCTGCGCTCCAACAAGCGATGGTCAGGGATACGGGTCGCCTGACAGGTAACGGCTTGTCAGGATTCGTCGACGGGAGGAGCGACTAGCGGCTCCCGCTCGCGCTTGGGTGTTCGAGCCTTCCGTCGACAAAAACCATCTGGGGTACGACGCGGTAGTCGAACGGATGCCCTTCGAGGACCACGAAGTCGGCGTCTTTCCCTACTTCTATGCTTCCCACGCGGTCGGCCACATCGAGCATCTCCGCTGCGTACAGCGTCGCCATCCGCAGTGCATCCACTTCGGGGACACCGTTTCGAAACGCCCAGGCTGAGTTGAGAATTGGCTCTCCCCCCAGTCGACCAATAGGGGACGCCCGTCGGGACGCACCGGGGCCGAAGAAGGCCACTTTGACACCCGCGCGGTTGAGAATCGCCGGCCCTTCAATGCTCCACCCCGCTCCGCCGCCCCTGATGTCCGATGCGAACGAGCCGGAGTTTCCGAGAATGACACCTGCATCGGCCGCCGCGAGCTCGTCGGCCAGTCGATAGGCTTCGACTCCGCCCGTAATCACGAGGCGGAGTCCATAGTCCTCCGCGATGCTCATCGCCTCGCGGATCTCTTCTGTCCGATCTGCGTGAATGAGGACTGGAGCCTCTCCCCTCAGGAGCGGCAGGAGAGCCTCGTGGCGCGCATCGTACTCACGGGCCGAGGCTGCGTCGCGATAGGCCTCGGCACCGTCGAGTGCCTCACGGATCATGGACGACGCGTCCTCCAGCGTCACTGGGGTACCGGACTGATTCGACCAGTAGCGCGTCGTGGTAGACGTCAGAGACATCACAATGCTTCCAGGCTCCCGCCTCACCATCTCCTCGAAGTCGAGGCCGGGCGTCTTGATGACCACGCCATTGCCTCCGACGACATTTACCGTCCCCGGAGTCACATGGATGCTCGTGACTCCCATGGTGGTGTTCACGCGATACGATGGGAACCACGGATCCACAGCATAGAGCGCGTTCATCTGTGGCACGACAGGCTCCGTGATCTCGTCGTTCTGCACCTGCCACTTCAGATCGCCGACCCAGTCGTTCGCAAACGCGCGGGCAATCACGGTGCCGGGCATGACGACCCGACCACCGACGTCGAGCACCGGGATGCCAGACGGGGGTGCTGCCCCGGCCTGGATCTGAGTGAAGCGACCGTCTTCGACGACGATGGTGGCGTCTTCGAGTGGGCCGTCACTGACAGTGAAGACGTGGGCTCCGGTGATGGCGAAGGTCCGGTCCTCAGGACCGATCTGGCCCCTCATGCTGCTGAATGGACCCACATTCCTCGGGCGGGCGGGCTGGACGGACCTCTCTCGCT
>JAKMDG010000058.1 GCA_022428035.1 Longimicrobiales bacterium | reverse complement strand
CCTCCCAGAGAGCCGCGACGTGGCTGTGCTCACGCATGGGCGGGCTACAGACAAATTTCGCGACCTCGCACCCTGCCCCTGGATCGTAGACAGAGGAATCGAGAACGAGGTACTGCGGGCACGTCTCCGCCACGACGGCCACACCCCGAGCGCGCGCATCGGCAACATGCTGAGCCGCTCCCGATGACGTCACATGCGCGATACAGATGGGTGCTCCGGCCAGCTCGGCAAGCATGATCGCTCGGTTGGTGGCTTCTGCCTCAACCGCCGGAGGCCGACTCGTCGCATGGTACGCTGGGCCCGTCTTTCCCTCTGACAGGTGACGCTCGATGAGATGCGTCACGGCGCAGTCGTTCTCACAGTGAGCATAGATCAGGCCGCCGTGCTCGCCGGCCATCTCGAGAAGCAGGATCAGGTCGTCATCCGCGATCTTCTTGTCCCCATAGGTCATATAGACCTTGAACGACGGAAAGCCGGACCGAATCAGCGCTCCCATCTCGGCGAGCACGCTCTCGTTCACATCTGTGACGATCAGATGGAAACCGAAGTCGATGACCGCGTCCGGATCGATCACACCGAGCCGATGCTCTCGCGCCGCGTCGAGCGTTCCACCCTGCTCCTGTAATCCGAAGTCGACGATGGTTGTGACGCCCCCGAAGGCCCCGGCTACGGTACCTGTATAAAAGTCATCCGCCGTCGTGACGCCGAGACGACCGATGGGGTGCGCCAGGTGCGTATGGGAGTCGATTCCACCAGGCATGACCCAATGTCCGGTCGCGTCGATGATGCGATCGACCTCACCGACATCGTCACCACTGCCAGGCCCCACCGCCTCGATGCGCCCATCGCGTATGAGCACGTCGGCCTCGAACCGGCCCGTAGCGGTGATGACCGTACCGCCACGTATGAGCAGGCTTCCCTTGTCCATCATTTCTATACCACGCATCGTCGATGTGTACCGGCGGCGGCATACTAGACGAGCGGGTGCAGACTTCAAAGGGGTGCAAGATGACGATCGATCGCAGGCAGTTCACAAAGATCGCTGGCGCCGGGGCTGCCGCGATGGCCATGACCTGGCAACAAGCCTGTACCCAGCTGTCCGAGACGGGTCAGATATCGGATGCGACGGTGCGCACCCTTCTCGACGCACAGGGAGCGCGAGGCATCTACGAAAGCCCGGAAGAGTTCGACCGTCTCCGACGCGCAGTCGAGAACAGTGCACGCATCTCGAATGCGTTGCGTGCATTTCCGTTGAGCCCCGATGAACAACCACTCACCGTCTTCTGGAGGGGCTGATGCAGCAGACGCCGATCCACTTCATGACCGTCCGCGAGCAAGCTGAACTGCTCGCATCCGGCGAGATCACGTCGGTCGCGTTGACACGGCACTTCCTGGACCGAGCTGCAGAGCTGGACCCTCCGCCGTTCGAACTTCCGAGCGAGCCCCGGTCCGATCACGACGGCATGCTTTCCACGATGGTGACGATCGCACGCGACCACGCCCTCGAATCCGCAGAACGCGCCGACGCCGAACTCCGATCCGGACGTCGGCGCAGCATTCTTCATGGCCTCCCCTATGGCGTCAAGGATCTGCTCGATACGGACGGCATACGAACGACCTGGGGCTCAGGGATCTTCCGCGACCGGGTGCCCACCCGAAACGCGGCGGTGATCGACCGGCTTGCGGACGCTGGCGCCGTCCTCATGGCAAAGATGTCTCTCGGCGAGTTCGCAGGCGGGAATACCAGCTCAGCGCTCAACCCGTGGAAGCTGGATCGTACCAGCTTCGGTTCTTCGAGCGGTACGGTTTCTGCGGCGGTTGCGGGTCTCATCGGGTTTGGAATCGGTACGGAAACCGGAGGGTCGATCGTCTTCCCGGGTTCAGCGGTCGGAGCCTCGGGGCTCCGCCCGACCTTCAGCCGTGTCAGCCGCTTCGGGTGCATGCCCCTGTCGTGGAGCCTGGACAAGATTGGGCCCGTGGGACGATCAGCGGAGGACTGTGGGCACGTACTGGAGCAGATCAGTGCCTTCGACGAGAGGGACAACTCGTCGACGGACCGTCCATTCAGCTTCCGCGTGGATCCGGGATCCATGCGGGGGAAGCGACTCGGGGTTCACCGCCGCGAGTTCTTGTTGACCCAGTCCGATCACAATCGACAGGTCTTCCAAGAGGCGCTCGATACGTGGGAGCGCATGGGTGTCATCGTCGAAGACATCGAGCTTCCCCTGTACCCGACCGGCGCTCTCTTCACCACGATCGTAACCGTCGAAAGTGGAACGATTTTCGAGCCGTTATTCACGGATGGTAGCGCAGCGGGAATGTTCTCCTTTAACGAAGACCGAGCTGCAGGATGGATGGCGGGACGAATGATGTCAGCGTCCGACTATCTGACTGCGCAGCGTATCCGAAGCCAATTGACGAGAGAAGCCGATGCGATCGTTTCACGATATGATGCGGTGATCGCGCCGACGTGGCCGAACGGAGCCGGGCTGCGGGAAGTGAGTGACGGCTGGCCCATCCCCGCGCGCAATGAGTGGGAGCCACCCGAGGACGCCGACGCAAACACGCCGCGGTTGAACTACATCGCGAACCTCGTGGGACACCCAGGTCTCAACATCCCTTGTGGCTTCGACCCTGACGAGATGCCACTCTGCCTCCAGA